>PMBZ01000018.1:18261-29110 GCA_003153975.1 Hyphomicrobiales bacterium | reverse complement strand
CCGGCCGGCGCCGGCTTCGCGCTCGCCAACCGGCTCCTGCACGGCCAACTCATGGGCGACGTTTTCCGCGCCTGCCACACGGTCCGGCTGGCGCGCTTCTTCGAGCGGCTGCAATCCGAAATCGTGCAGCGCCTGGAGCGCGACAACCCGCTGATCGCGCTCTTGACGCCCGGTCCGCGCCACGAGGACTATTTCAGCCACGCCTATCTTTCGCGCTATCTGGGCCTCCAGCTCGTGGAAGGCGGCGACCTCAGGGTGATCGGCAGCCGCGTCTACATGAAGACGCTGGAGGGGCTCAAGCCCATCGACCTGATCGTCCGCTGCGTCGAGGGCTCGCATTGCGATCCGCTGGAACTCGACCCCAACCGCTTCAGCGGACCCGTGGGCCTGGTGCAGGCGCTGCGCAAGAACCCGAAGCTGGTCTTGAACTTCCTGGGCGCGGCCGTGGTCGAGAACCGCGGTCTTGCGCCATGGCTGCCGCAGATCGCCAAGCAACTGCTCGGCCAGGATCTCATCCTGGAGGATACCCCCCGGCGCTGGCTGGGCGACCTCGACGCGCGGGTGTACGTGTTCGAGCACGCCGAGCGCTTCGTGATCCGCCCCGCCTACGAAGGCAGCGGACGGCCGGGCCGCGCCGAGCAGGGCATCCTGGCGGAGACGCTGACACCGCAAAAGCGGGAGGCGCTGAAATTCGACCTGGAGCTGAACGGCACCGCATTCGTCGCCGAGGAGCGGCACGAATGCGCCACCGTTCCCTCCTGGACGGCGGAAGGGCTCAAGGCGAGACCCTTCGCCATGCGCCTCTATGTCTGGGCGGTCGACGGCGAATACCGGGTCATGCCGGGCGGGCTTGCCATGTCGGTCGACGGCACGCCGGGCGTGGCGATGTCGGCGGCGGACGGGCACTCCCGCGATGTCTGGATCTGCTCCGAGCAGCAGGCGGCGGTTCCGCATATCACGCTGATGCGTCCGGCGGGCGTGGTGGCCGAAGCGCTGCGCACCGGCGCCGTCCTGCGCAGCCGCATCGCCGACAACCTCTATTGGCTAGGCCGCTACGGCGAGCGCGCCGACTGGGTCATGCGGCTTTTGCGGGGCGCGCTGACGGCCGCCAACGATGGCGGAAGTGCCGGGACCGGCGACGGCGGCCCGAGGGCGCTCGACCTGATCCTGAGCAAGGACCAGCAGGCCGGCGCCGTGCCTGGCCTGGGCTCCGATCCGCGCGCCATCGAGCACGCGGTCCGGCAGCTCATGACCGCGCCGGGCCGCGGCTACAGCCTGCCCGGCCTCAAAAGCAGCATGCTGCGCGCCGGCGGCATCGTCCGCGAGCGCCTGTCGCTCGAAGTCTGGCAGACGCTCCTGCGCTTTTCGAACGTCGTGCCCGAGAATCACGGCGACGCCGCCGATGCGGCAAAGCTGCTCGACCGGCTGAACGGCGGCATCGTGACGCTCGCCTCGTTCAACGGCCTCACCGCCGAGAACATGACGCGCAATTTCGGCTGGCGGTTCCAGGACATGGGCCGGCGCATCGAACGCGCGTTCGATCTGGCCGAGCTTCTGCTGGCGCTGTTCCGCGATAAGCCGTCCGCCGAGGAGGAGACGGCGCGGCTGTTCTTCATGCTCGACGTCGCGGACAGCATCATCACTTTCCGGCAGCGCTATCTGTTCGCGCCGGTGCTGCCGCTGATCCTCGATCTCCTGGTGGTGGACGAATCCAACCCGCGCGGCATCGGCTTCCAGCTCGCCACCATCTCCGAGCACCTGTGGGCGCTGCCCCAGGCGACGCAGCATTCGCCGCATACGGAGGAGCAGCGCATCGTTCTCGACCTTATGACGCGCGTGCGCCTCGCCAATGTCGCGGGCCTCGCTTATCCCGGACCCGATGGCGTGCGGACCGAGCTGCAGGAGCTTTTGGGCCACTTGATCGCAAGCCTGCCCAAGCTCTCCGAGGCGATTACGCGCCGCTACTTCAACCTCACCGAAGATGAACTCAGGCGCGTCGCCGCGCGGTTCGGGCAGGCTTCATGAATTTCGAGATCAGCCATCGCACCATTTACCGCTACTCCGCGCCGGTCGCGCAATCGCATCACCTCCTGCATTTGCAGCCGCGCACGCATCCACGGCAGAAGGTTCTGGACTACAGCCTGTTCATCGATCCCTTGCCTGCGTCGAAGACCGATCTTATCGACGATTTCGGCAACCCCACCACCATCGTCGCCATCGAGCAGGACCACACCATGCTCACCTTCCATTCGCAGGCGCGCGCGGATGTGGAGGCGCCCGCGGACTTCGATCCCGCGCATTCGCCGGGCTGGAACGACGTGGCGGCGCAGCTTCGCGCCAACCTCGGCCCCGAGACCTTCGAGGCGGTCGTCTATACCTGCCCCTCGCGCTTCATCCGGCCCTCGCGCGAGGTGCACAAATTCGCGCGCGCGAGCTTTCCCGAAGGCCGGCCGCTGCTTGAGGCCGTGACGGACCTCACCTCGCGCATCCACCAAAGCTTTGCCTATCAATCCGGCTCGACCGACGCCGCGACCCCGGTCGAGGAGGCGTTGCGGCTCAAGAAGGGCGTTTGCCAGGACTTCGCGCATGTGGGGATCGCCTGCCTGCGCACGATGGGGCTTCCTGCGCGCTATGTCAGCGGCTATCTGCTCACACGGCCGCCGGAGGGGATGCCGAAGCTCGTTGGCGCGGATGCCTCGCACGCTTGGTTTTCGGTGTGGGCGGCGGAACTGGGCTGGGTGGATTTCGACCCGACCAACAACCTCAGGCCCAAGGAGGAGCACGTCGCTTTGGCTTTCGGCCGCGATTACCACGATGTGAGCCCGGTGAGCGGTGTGCTGCTGGGCGGCGGCGAGCACGAAGTCGAGGTTAGCGTCGATGTGAACCCGGTGGAGCCCGGCCAGTAACCGGCAGGCTGCCGGCCCTATCGCGGAGGAACAGGTTCAAGCGGAACAAGCGGCGGGGGCTGCCGCGCCCATGCCTCCTGCGTTTCGATCAAAGCGAGTTCCTGGCGGCCCTTGCTGGCGGCCAGAACGGCGCCCATCCCGGCGGCGGCCGCTTGAAGCGCCTCACGGTTGGACAGCCCGTTCAGGCGATGCGCGAGGAAAATGGCCGCGAGGAAGTCTCCAGTACCGTGTGCGTGCACCGTCTCGCGCGGGCTGACGCAGGCTGCCACACCATCTGGTTCGATGAGCAGGTTGGCGAGCATGCCAGGTCCGTCCGCCGGTGCCGAGGTTGCGATCACCGCGGGCCGCTCCAGGGATCGCGCGGCTTCCACGGCCGCCAGCGTGTTGCCGATGGCCCGCCCTGAAAGCCAGCCCAACTCGAACAGGTTCGGCGTCAGCACGCCTGCTAGCGGAACGAGCCTTTCGCGGATCGCATGCGCCGCCTCCTCGCCGATGTAAACGCCGCCCGGATCGTCGCCGATGATCGGGTCGCACACATACAGCACGCCGGGGCCGAGCGCCCCGATCCACTTTTCGCAAAGGGCCGCGTGCTCCGCCGTGGGGATGTAGCCGGTCAGAACCGCGTCGACGCCTGCCAGCCAGCCGTTGCGCCCTGCTGCCTCCAGCATCGCATCGAGCTTCTCCGGGCCGATGGGTTCGCCCGCGATCGCCGCATAGCCCGGCCGGTTGGACAGGAGCACCGTGGGCAGGCTCATGACCTCATGCCCCATGCGCTGCAAGACGAAGGACGCGGTGGAATTGCCGACATGGCCGTAGACGACCTGCGATGAAACCGATAACACCTTCGCCATGTGCCTGCCGCCTTTGCTCGCGCTTGTGGCATATAGGCCACTTTTGCAGCCGTGCCAGACAAAACAAAGAAAATCCAAGGAGACAAACCATGAGGCCTCGCCGCAGCGTGCTTTACATGCCCGGTTCGAACGCCCGCGCGCTTGAAAAGGCCAAGACGCTGCCCGCCGATGCGCTCATCCTGGACCTGGAGGACGCGGTGGCGCCCGGCGCGAAAGAACTGGCGCGCACGCAGGTTTGCGAGGCCGTGAAGGCAGGCGGCTTCGGACCGCGCGAGGTGGTCATCCGCATCAACGGTTTCGCCACTCCCTACGGCCCGGCCGACTTCGCCGCAGCCCTCGAAGCCGATCCCAGCGCGATCCTTATCCCCAAGGTCGAAAGCCCCGTGGATTTGCTGCATGCGCGCAAAAATGCGCCCGCCGATTGCAAGATCGCGCTCTGGGCCATGATCGAGACGCCGCTCGCGATTCTCAACCTGAAGCAGATCGCGCAGGCCGCCGCCTCCGCCGAGCTGCCGCTTACCTGCTTCGTGCTCGGCACCAACGACCTCATCAAGGCCACGCGCGCGCAGGCGCGGGCGGACCGGCTGCCGCTTCTGGCCTGGCTCTCGCTCTCCGTGGCGGCCGCGCGTGCCTTCGGCCTCTCCGTGGTGGACGGGGTGTTTAACGCGATCCCCGACGAGGCCGGCTTCCGCGCGGAGTGCGAGCAGGGCCGCGCGCTCGGCATGGACGGCAAGACGCTGATCCATCCCAACCAGATCGCGCCTTGCAACGAGGTGTTCTCGCCATCGCCCGAGGAAATCGCGGCGGCGCGCAAGATCGTGGAGGCCTTCGCGCTGCCCGAGAACCAGGGCAAGGGCGCCATCAGCCTCGACGGCCGCATGGTCGAGCTGCTGCACGCCGAGATCGCCAGCCAGACGCTCGCCATGGCCGAGGCTATTGCCGCGCGGGGCTGACATACAGTTCCACCGGCCGCCCTGTGTCTGGACTTCGTGAAACGCCATGTTAACGATCCTGGGCGCTCTCCAGACCCCGTTTGGGGGCGGCGGACGAGCGCTTTTCTATTCTGAAGTATTTTAGCAAAAATGTCTTGAGAGAGCGTAAAGATGGATGCCGCATTAACGCATTGTTTTACCACGTCTTTTTCGATTGCCGCCGCCGCGCTTGGCGGAGCGGGACGCATCGCTTAAGTTAATACACAATATTCAATTGTATTTAACGGGTGTTTTGAAACGTGGAAATCGAGCAAAAGCGCGAAAAAATTCGCGAAAATGCGCCAGAAATACGCATGCCGTGCGCCCGTTTACCATAAGCGCATTAACCATTGTTGGTGCACGCGAGGTATATACTTCTTGTTAAGGTGTGAGCGGAAGCTGCAAAGCACCGGCCTTGGCCTGCCCCTTCGGCCTGCGGCACAACCTTCGGGCCCTTCTATTTTGGCGGCAAATATTTTATTAAAGACAACGCCAGTGCCGGAACCTGCCTGTTGCTTCACTCAACGGCGCCATCGAAGCAAGCGGCCCGGCCCGGCATGACAACAACGGATTCCGGGGAGCTGGCCGTGACGGGATGGACTTATTCGCGCTGTTTGCGGCAGGGCCGCGTTTGGCGGGCGGTTTGGGCGGCGGCGGCACTTGCCGCGTGCGCGTTTTTGCTAGCTAGCCAAGGGATGGCCTCCCCGGAGCAGGAGGCGCAGCTCAAGCAACTATGGACGGAGTGCGAGGCGCGCGACGTGGACGCCGCTATCGAAGGCTGCACGAAGCTCGCCGCTCAGAACCCTGAAAACAAGGAGGATTTGGCCCGGGCCTATTACACGCGCGGCAAGGCCTACAAGACGCGCGGCAACTTCAACGCCGCGATTGCCGATTTCGATCAGGCCATCGGACTCAACTCAAGCTATGCCGCTGCCTACGTCGAGAGGGGCTGGTGCTATTACAACGGCAAGGCGGATGGCCTTCACGCGCTGGCCGACTACAACAAGGCGATTAAACTCAAGCCGGACCTCGCGGAGGCCTTCATTCACAGGGGCAACCTCCACAGTCTGGAGGGCGACCGCTCCCAGTCCAAAGCCGATTTCGATCTTGCCCTCACGCTTCTCAATGCCGGCCTTGAAAAGTCTCCTGGATCGGCGGAACTTTTGAAGAATCGCGCCGCCGTTTACGACAACCTTAAGGATTACGATCGAGCGATCCGCGATTTCAGCGAGGCTCTCAAGGCCGAACCCGGCGACCCGGAACTCCATGCCTTCAGAGGGATGGCCTATTGGCAGAAAGGTGCTCCCGCCGAGGCGGTTGCCGATTTCACCGCCGCCATCCGGCGCCAGCCCAATTTCGCCCTGGCCTACGCCTTCCGCGGCCTCGCCTACATTAGCGCTGGCGACAGCGACCACGCGCTGGCCGATGCGGACCATGCGATCGCGCTGAGCCCCGACTCCTACGTCGCCTACTTCGCCAGGGGCGCACTCAATTCCTTGAAGAAGGACTACGGCCAGGCACTAAACGACTTCGGCCGCGCCATTCTCATAAATCCCGACAGTTTCTTCAGTTACAAGCTCCGGGGCGCTATATATTACGCCAAGGACGAATACGACCGCGCGCTCGCCGATTTCACCGACGCCTTGAGACGGAATCCAGACGACGCCGAGCTATACAATCTGCGAGCGCAGACAAAGTCCGCGCTTAACGACGACAAAGGGGCGCTTGAGGATTTGAACAAGGCTTTCGCCTTGGCGCCGGACTTCTTCGAGGCATATTCAACCAAGGCAACTGTTTATATCAAACTGAAGAAATACGATGAAGCCATTGCCGGCATAAACGAAATGCTCAAGAAGAAGCCAGACAATGCCGATCTGTATTCGATACGCGCCATGGTCTACAAAAATATGAAAGAATACGATAATGCTCTCAGCGATGTTGCCCGGGCGCTTACTATTAATCCACAGAGCGCCAACGCCTATGAAACGCGAATGTCCATCAATATTTCAAAGGAGGACTATGACGCGGTGCTCGCGGACGCGGACAAATACGTTGGAATAGCCGCCCGGAAGTCTCTGGCTATGCTGTTGCGCGCGTTGGTATTAGTCAAGCAGGGCAACACCGGCGCAGCCGCCGATATTTGCAAGGATGTGCTTGCCCGCGACGCAAGCGGCCAGAACTACTCCTACTGTGCAATCATAGCCGAGAAAAGCAAAGATTACGCTCACGCCCTCGCCTATCGCAACGAAGCCCTGCGCCTGAAACCCACCTCGGAAGCCTACAACGAGCGCGCGGAACTCCTGTTCAAGCTTGAGGACTACGACAGCGCAATCGCCGACGCCAGCGAAGCCATCAAAGCCGCGCCGGAGCAGGCAGACGGCTATATGAAGCGCGGCCTCGCTCACTTTGGGAAAGGCAATCACGACGAAGCCATCGCCGATTTTTCCCATGCGATCCGGCTTAAGCCCGATCAGGCCCTGCACGCTTATGCCGGGCGCGGAAACGCCCATGCGAAGAAGGGTAACTTCGCCCGCGCCATCGAGGACTTCAACGCCGCCCTCCAGCTCGACCCGGAGAACCGCCCCGCTTTCGTCCAGCGCGCGAACGCGTACCGGGACAACGGCGATTACGAACGCGCCCTTGAGGATTACGGCGTCATCATCGCCAAGGATGCGAAGGCCCCCAACAGCCATTACGGCCGCGGCCTGATCTATCTCTGGCAAGGAAAGAGCGGCCCCGCCATCGAGGACTTCAGCGAGACGCTCAAAGCCGATCCAGCCTATGTGCTGGCCAGCATCGGCCGCGCGCAGGCTTATCTGAAGGCCGGCAAGCCGGATGAGGCTCTCGCGGATGCCAATGCCGCGCTCAAGACTGGCAAGAAGCGCGAGACCGCGTTCGCCACCCGCGCCAGCGCCTTCCTCGCGCTTGGCAAGACAACCGAAGCCATCGACGATTACAGCGAGGCAATCAAGCTGGGCGAGGCCACGCCTTCCGCTTACACGGGCCGCGCGCAAGCTTACGAGAAGCAGGGGCGCACCGCGCTCGCCCTCCTCGACTACCAGAAGGCCGTGACGCTCAATGCGCCCGATCCGCAGCAACGCCAGGCCCGGCTCCTCGCGCAGGAGCGGCTGGCCGCGCTCGAAAGCCAGAAGGCCGGCCCGGACGCCCGCCTCATCCCCGCCACGGGCAAGACCTACGACATTGGCCGCCGCATCGCGCTGGTTATCGGCCAGGGCGACTATCAATATGCGGGCTCCCTCCCCAATCCAACCAGCGACGCGGCGGCGGTGGCGCAGACCTTCCGCCAGCTCGGCTTCGCGGAGGTTCTGGAACTGCGCAATGCCAGCCGCGCGGAGCTTGAGAACTCCGTGAAAAGCTTCGGCGACCGCGCCGAGGAGGCCGACTGGGCAGTGGTGTTCTATGCGGGCCACGGCATGCAAATCGACGGCCGCAATTACCTGATCCCGGCCGACGCCCGGCTGGACCGCGCCGAGCATGCCGACTTCGAGGCCCTCAACCTGGAACGCGTGCTGGCAAGTGCGGGCAGCTCGAAGAAGCTCGGCATCGTGATCCTCGACGCCTGCCGCAACAATCCCTTCCTCGAACGCCTGAGCGAGCGGTCGCGGGGCAGGCGCAACCTCGCCGGCGGCTTTGCGCGCGTGGAGCCGCAGAAGGGGCAGCTTGTGGTCTACGCCACGCGCGAAAACCACACCGCGGCGGATGGCGCGGACGAGCACAGCCCGTTCACGCACGCGCTGCTCTATCACATCAACGAGCCTGGGCTTGAGGTCGAGCGGCTGTTCCGCAAGGTGCGCGATACCGTGCTGGTCAGGACCAGCAATGCGCAGGAGCCGTTCACCTTCGGCTCGCTGCCCGATACCGACCTGTTTTTCCGCGCACCGCAATAGCGGCTTGCAAGAACCGCGATCGAGTGGTTGGCCAAGCCCCCCTCGCCCTGTCCCTCCCCGTAAGCTCGCCTCGGCGAGCTTACCTCCTTACGTGGCCGCATCTGCCAGCAGATGCGGCTGGGAGAGAGGACCCCGAAACCTTCGCTGCGAGTAGTTCTAGCGTTCCCTCGCCCCCACGGGGGGAGGGACAGGGTGAGGGGGCCTTCGCAATCCTGGGGACCCTGCATCAGATCGACGTGGTGAGCCTCGTCAGCCAATCGGGCGAGATGCCCACCAGCCAAGTCTCGGCCTGCTTATCGTAGCCGGTCAGGATCGCCGTGCCGAACACCACGAGGACGGCGCCAAGCCCCAGGCGCATGGCGCGGCCCGCTCTCGTCAGCCTGCCCCGCAGTCTCTGCGCCGCCTCGCGCGAGAGCATGCCGATAACCACGAGCGGCAGGCCTGCGCCGATGCCGAACAGGAGCAGCGCCAGCGCCACCTCGCCAACGTCCTTGCCTTGAGCGGCCAGCAGCGACGCGGCCCCGAGCGAGGGTCCGGCACAGGGGCTCCAGACGGCGCCCAGCAGCAAGCCACCCCGAACTGGCCGGAGATGCCAGCGCTTGAGAACCCGCCGAAGCGGCTCTCCGCCCAGCCGGAGAGGGGGCTTGCCGCCGTGGTGAATTTCTCTTGCAGGCTGGGTGCGGCCAGCACGATGCCGGCGGCCACAAGCAGGATGGCGGCGAGCACGCGGAACACACCATTGTCCAGCCCCGCCGCAAAACCGGCCGTGGCCACGAACAGCGCAATCGCGGTGAAAGAAATTGCCAGCCCCGCAGCCAGCGCCGCGGGCGCCAGCCTGTGCTCCGACGCCGCCGAGGCAAGCACGATGGGGAGGATCGGCAACACACAGGGCGACAGCGTGGATAACGCTCCCGCCGCGAACAAAAGGCCCAGGCTGGCCGCGCTCATGGCCTCAGAATCCTTTTGCGAGCAGGGCCTCGATGGACGCCTTGCCGGTGTCGCCAACCGAGCGGCCAACCTCGGTTTCGCCCTGGAAGACAATCAGTGTGCTTTGGCTTTGCACGCGTAAGAGCCGCAGGGCATCCTTCTCGCTGTCGAAATCGACGGTGAAGACCTGCAGGTCCTTGAACTTCGGCTTCGAAACCAGCTCCCTCAACACCGGAGCCTGCGCCCGGCAGGTTGAGCACCAGGGTGCCGTGACATCGATCAGGATGGGCTTGCCGGCCCGCTGCGCGGCCTCGAATGCCACCTGGCTGTAGCTCTCGGTGCTGGCCGCTGCCGCTAGCCCCGCGCCGAGGCTGAGGAAGACGAATGCAAATAGAACACGGGTGGCGCTTCTCATCGGTTTTTCTCTTTCAAGCAGCATCCAGTAGCGCTTCACGGACCGCCCGCGGCAGCGCTCATGCCGCTATTACGCCGCGAGGCCCGGCTTTGTTACCAGGAATGCCGGATACGAAGGCCGGACAAGACATCCTACGCCTTGTAACCTACCTGCGCGGCAACCGGAATTCAGGCACGGTTCTTCTGGCTTTGCGGATTCAAATCGAGGCAGCTGATCGAGCGCTCTCGCAAGGGCGGAGGCGGTCAAGCAGGCCATCGAGAAACTCGATGCAGGCCTCGCGGCGCCGATGATGCCGCGCTGAGCGTCAGTCCAGCCGGACCGGAAGCCCTGCCGCCGCCATGTGGCGCTTGGCCTCGCCGATGGTGTAATCGCCGAAGTGGAAGATCGAGGCCGCGAGCACCGCGGTTGCGCCGCCGTCGCGGATGCCTTCGACCAGGTGATCGAGCGTGCCCACGCCGCCCGAGGCGATCACCGGCACCGGAACCGCGTCCGAGATGGCGCGGGTGAGCGCGATGTCGAAGCCGGCGCGCGTGCCGTCGCGATCCATCGAGGTGAGGAGGATTTCGCCGGCGCCCTGGCGCACCACCTCGCGGGCGAAGGCCACGGCATCGATGCCGGTACGGTTGCGCCCGCCATGGGTGAAGATTTCCCAGCGCGGCGCGCTATCCCCCTCCCCGCTCACGCGCTTGGCGTCGATGGCGACCACGATGCACTGATTGCCGAATTTTTTCGCCGCCCGGCCCACGAACGAGCGGTCGGCCACGGCGGCGGTGTTGATCGAGACTTTGTCGGCGCCCGCGCGCAGGAGCTGGCGCACGTCGTCCAGCGTGCGCACGCCGCCACCCACGGTGAGCGGCATGAAGCAGCGCTC
>PMBZ01000018.1:5708-18236 GCA_003153975.1 Hyphomicrobiales bacterium | reverse complement strand
TCGAGGCAGGGGATAATGCGCATCTTAAGCATGCGGCGTTCCAATTCGCGTGTG
This sequence comes from Hyphomicrobiales bacterium, assembly GCA_003153975.1. GTDB lineage: Bacteria > Pseudomonadota > Alphaproteobacteria > Rhizobiales > Rhodomicrobiaceae > Rhodomicrobium. The sequence goes on along the minus strand of PMBZ01000018.1, from coordinate 18,182 downwards.
TTTTCCGTGTCTTGCGCGCGCGGATTTCCGCGTCCCGGCAGGGCGCGGCACGCGCCTCCCTATTCTTCTCAGTTATGCGCGCCGCAATCAAGCGACCCCGAAAAATTTCACGCTTCGACGCTCGACACAAGCGCCCAAAACCCTTATAAGTCCGGCTTCGAAGGACGCACGCACCTTCAAACGCCCAGGTAGCTCAGTTGGTAGANNGCGGACTGAAAATCCGCGTGTCGGTGGTTCAAATCCGCCCCTGGGCACCATATATTTCAAGCACTTGGTTGTAGCAGTACTGAATAACCAGACAACAGAATCGCCCTACTGTCCGCCTTTCCAGACAACCACCCCGCACCAAACCGGCTTTTTCCTCCAAAATAGCGTTGCGCCAAGCCATCCTCCGTCATAATCGCGGCGGCATCCTTGCCCCCGGCCAAAGCCGCGCGAGCGTGCGGCCATACTTCTCACGCCCGGGCACAACTTTAGCGCCGGTGCTCAATCTTTACGACGACGCGGCACGAAGCCGCAGGACAAGCGCCTTGGCTTCGGCGAGGGATATGATTCCGGCCGGCCCCAGCCCTTTCCATGGGCTTCGCTATGCTTCCGATAACGGAAGGCGTAGCTACGGCTTGCCCCGCCGTCCTGCGCCCGGAGATAAAGGCCGGAAGTTTGGCCGCATCAACCATATTGCTCCGCCTGCGAAAGCAACTGCACGCCAGGGTCGTAGAAAAGCCTAGAATCCCGCAATCCCGCTGAATCGAAAACGCCGATACCTACCCTAATGTATTGTAATTTGCGATAAATCAAATTGAGCCATGCCGCACAAAAATTCGGCGCAATGAGCGGTTTTGCTAAATATTGGCGCAATTGTACGCCACCAGCCCAAAGGCTGGCTGAATTGTCATATCAAATATGCGTTGAGTAAGGAGGAGCCGTATGAGTTTTGAGGTCTCCCGCCGTCATTTCATGAGGATGGCGGGGACGGGTGTGGCAGGGTCGGCCCTCGGGGCGTTTGGGTTCACGGAAGCGGAGGCGAAGACCGCCGCGCATGTGAGGTCATTCAAGCTTGCGAAGGCTACGGAGACCCGGAACACGTGTCCCTATTGCGCAGTTGGATGCGGCGTTGTCCTGTACAGCCGCGGCGACGTAAAGAAGGGTGAAAGAGCCGAAATCTTCCACGTCGATGGCGATCCCGACAACCCAATCAATCGCGGAACGCTTTGCGCAAAAGGTGCGGGCCTCCTCGACGTCGTGAATTCTCCGACCCGCACCAAGTATCCTCAAGTCCGGGAACCTGGCAGCGATAAGTGGACGCGGATATCCTGGGACGAGGCGCTGGACCGCATCGCGCGCCTCATGAAGGACGACCGCGACAAGAACTTCATCGCCACGAACAAGGACGGCCTGCCCGTCAACCGCTGGACGACAACCGGCTTCCTCGCGGCCTCCGCGACAACCAACGAAACGGCGTTCCTGACTTACAAGGTGGTCAGAAGCTCCGGCATGGTGGTGTTCGATAACCAGGCACGCGTGTGCCACGGCCCGTCGGTGGCGAGCCTTGCTCCATCGTTCGGCCGCGGCGCCATGACGAACTCGCTGACCGACATCAAGAACACCGACCTCGCAATCATCATGGGCGGTAACGCCGCCGAGGCGCATGTCGTCGCCATGAGCGGGGTGATGGAGGCGAAAGCCAAGCGCGGAGCCAAGCTCATCGTGGTGGATCCGCGCTTCACGCGCTCGGCCGCCGTTGCGGATCTGTACGCTCCTATCCGGCAGGGCACGGACATTGCCTTCCTCCTGGGCGTCATCAACTACTGCATCTCCAACAGCAAGGTGCAGTTCGAGTACGTGCAGGCGTTCACCAACGCGGCCTACATCGTGAAGGAAGGCTACGGCTTCAACGACGGCCTGTTCACCGGCTACGACGAAGCCAAGCGCGACTACGACCGGTCGACTTGGAACTACGAGATGGGCGAGGACGGCTTCGCCAAGACCGACGAAAGCCTCCAGAATCCGCGCTGCGTGTGGAACCTGCTCAAGGAGCATGTCAAGATCTACACGCCGGAATTCGTCTCCCGGATCTGCGGCACACCTCAGGATAAGTATCTAAAAGTCTGCGAGATGATCGCGGAAACGTCGGCGCCGGACAAGGCGATGACGTCGATGTACGCCCTCGGCTGGACGCACCACTCGAAGGGTTCGCAGAACATCCGCTGCATGGCGATGCTGCAGCTTATCCTCGGCAACATCGGGTTACGCGGCGGCGGCGTGAACGCACTGCGCGGCCACTCCAACATCCAGGGCCTGACCGACTTGGGCCTGATGTCGAACCTCATCCCCGGCTACCTGCAACTGGCCACCGACAAGGAGCCCGACTTCGCCACCTATACGGCCAAGCGCGCGTTCAAGCCGGAACGGCCGAACCAGATGAGCTACTGGCAGAACTACAAGAAGTTCTTCATCAACTTCCAGAAGGCCATGTGGGGCGATGCCGCGACGGCGGAGAACGACTGGGGCTATCACCTGCTGCCCAAGCTCGATGTACCCGCCTACGACATCATCCGCGCCTTCGAGCTGATGAGCCAGGGCAAAATCAACGGCTATATCTGCCAGGGCTTCAACCCGCTGCTCTCGGCGCCGAACCGCGGCAAGGTGCAAAAGGGCCTCTCCAAGCTCAAATTCCTGGTGAGCATGGACCCGCTGCAGACCGAAACCGCGCGGTTCTGGGAGAACCACGGCGAATATAATCCCGTGAAGCCCGAGGAGATCCAGACAACCGTCTTCGAGCTTCCCACGACCTGCTTCGCCGAAGACGAGGGCTCGCTCTCGAACTCAGGGCGCTGGATTCAATGGCACTGGGCAGGAGGCACGCCGCCCGGCGAAGCCAAGCGGGACGCCTGGATCATGGCGCAGCTTCATAACCGGCTCAAGGCGCTCTACGCGAAAGAGGGCGGCGCCTACCCCGATGCAATCATGAACCTGACCTGGCCTTACGCCGATCCAGACGAGCCGGCACCGCTGGAACTCGCACGGGAAATCAACGGCTATGTCCTGGCGGACGTGCCGGACCCCGCGGACCCAGCCAAGCTTTTGCTCCAGAAGGGCAAGCGTGTGACCAATTTCGCGGCGCTGCGCGACGACGGCACGACCGCCTGCGGCTGCTGGATTTATTCCGGCTGCTACAACGAGTCCGGCAACAACATGGCCCGCCGGGACACCACGGACCCCGACAACACCGGCGCCTATCTCAAATGGGCGTTCGCTTGGCCCGCCAACCGGCGCATCCTCTACAACCGCGCCTCGGCAAACCTCGAAGGCAAGGCTTGGGACCCCAAGCGCAAGCTTATCGAATGGGACGGCACGAAATGGAGCGGCTACGACGTGCCCGACATCGCGCCAACCGCGAAGCCGGATCAGGTCGGCCCCTTCATCATGAACCCGGAAGGCGTAGGCCGGCTCTGGGTCCGCGGATTGATGAAGGACGGCCCGTTCCCGAGCCACTACGAGCCCTTTGAAAGCCCGGTGGCGAACCTGGTTGCGCCAAAGATCAGGGGCAATCCGGTGTCGCGCGTGTTCAAGAGCGACCTCGAATCGCTGGGCACGGCCGAGGAGTTCCCTTATGCCGCGACCAGCTACCGCGTGGCCGAGCATTTCCACTTCTGGTCGAAGCACGGCCCGATCAACGCCGCCTTGCAGCCGGAATTCTTCGTGGAGATTTCCGAGGAGCTTGCCAAGGAGAAAAACATCGAGAAAGGCGGCTGGGTCCGAGTCTGGTCCAAGCGCGGCTCGGTCAGGGCCAAGGCCCTGGTAACGAAGCGCATCAAGCCGCTGCTCGTCGACGGCAAGCCGGTGCACGTGGTGGGCATACCGCTGAACTGGGGCTTCACGGGTGCGGCGAAGAAGGGCTTCGGCCCGAACTCGCTGACCTACGCCATCGGGGACGCGAATATCGAGACGCCCGAATTCAAGGCGTTTCTTGTGAACGTCGAACCCATCAATCCGCCAGTGGCATAAGGGAGGATGACAATGACAACATTCCAGCCTCTCGACGTCATCCGCGTCTCTGCCACGCCGGACAAGGCGGATGCCGAGCCAAACCGGGACGCCGAGATCGTAAAGCTCATCGACGTTTCGAACTGCACCGGCTGCAAGGCCTGCCAGGCCGCTTGCCTCGATTGGAACGACAAGCGGCCCGCCGTTGGCGAGCATGTGGGCATTTTCGAAAACCCCCTCGATCTTGGCCCCGACATGTTCACGGTCGTGCGCTTCGCCGAATGGGACAATCCGAAGACCGGCAATTTCGAATGGCTCATCCGCAAGTCCGGCTGCATGCATTGCGAGGACCCGGGCTGCCTCAAGGCCTGCCCCGCGCCCGGCGCCATCGTGCAGTATGCGAACGGCATCGTGAACTACATCCAGGACAACTGCATCGGCTGCGGCTACTGCGTGAAGGGCTGTCCCTTCAACGTGCCCCGCGTCTCGAAGACCGAGCAGGTCGCTTACAAATGCACGCTCTGCTCCGACAAGGTGGCCATGGGTCAGCAGCCGTCCTGCGCGAAGGTCTGCCCCACGAACGCCATCGTGTTCGGACCCAAGGCGCAGATGCTCGCGTATGCGGAGACCCGGATCGCCAATCTCAAGTCGCGCGGCTTTGAGCACGCGGGGCTTTACAACCCGCAAGGGGTAGGCGGCACGCACGTCATATACGTGCTCCAGCACGCGGACCAGCCGGAGCTATATTCGGGGCTTCCGGCAAATCCGGCGATCGACCCGCTCGTTCAAGCGTGGAAGGGAACCGGAAAATACGTAGGCATGGCAGCAGTCGGACTTGCCGTGGTTACAGGCGCCATCCATCACCTCGTGTTCGGCGCCAACCGCGTCTCCGGCGAAGACGAAGAAGAAGCCTGCAAGCTCGTGGAGGAAAAGCGTGTCTAGCGTAACGCAACCCCAAAAGATCCTCGTCCGGCGATACTCGGGAAGTGCCCGGATCAATCACTGGATCGTGGCGATCAGCTTCATCGTGCTCTTGCTGAGCGGCTTGGCAATGTTCCATCCAAGCCTCTTCATCGTGGGCGAGACGCTGTTCGGCAGCGGGTGGATGGCCCGGTGGATCCATCCCTGGGCGGGCTTGGCCCTGACGGTGGCCTTCCTGGCGCTGTTCCTGCGCTTCCTGCCCGCCAACCTGCCGCATCTCGACGACTTCAGATGGTTCGCGCGCATGAAGCATGTGCTGTCGGGGCACGACGAGTATTTGCCGGAGCTTGGCAAGTACAATGCGGGCCAGAAGTTCGTCTTCTGGTCGCAGATGATCCTGACATGCACGCTCTTCGTGACCGGCGTGGCCCTTTGGGACTCCTACCTGCCGTTTTTCGAGAGGCTGACCGGCTACCATCCGACCATCGAACAGATGCGCTGGGCGGCTGTCATCCACGCCACTTCGGCCGTTCTGACCGTGGTGGTCTGGATCGTCCACGCCTATGCGGCGTTATGGGTGAGAGGCACGATCCCGGCCATGGTCGGGGGAACGGTCACGGGCGGATGGGCTTGGCGGCATCACCGCCGGTGGCTGCGCCGGGAGGTAAAGAAACCCGCCTCGGTTCAGGCCGCGAGTTAATCAGGGAGGAAAGGCCGGGTGCAGCGATAGCCCCGGCCTAACCCGCCCACAATCGGCGTGCCGGTACTGAGATCGGCGATCTAGACATAGGGCATTACCCCTCACCCCAACCCTCTCCCACAGGGAGAGGGAGTCCCGGCGTGCCCGTTGAGAAGGCGTCCCCTCTCCCATCCATATCCGCTTGCGGATATGGACACTTTTTGAGTGGCTAGCTCGCCAAGGCGAGCTAGCGTGGGAGAAGGACAGGGTGAGGGGTAATGCCCTATGTTTATCCCTCATCCTTCCGCAACACCCTCACTCCGAGGTTTTCTTATGAGCGCAGTTGGCGCATCCCAAGGCCCGGCGACCATTGGCGAAGAGGCGGCAACGCCTTACGCGGTGCTGCCCGATCCCGCCACCCTTTTCCTCACCCGCTCCAAGCGGCTGCGGGCGCTGGCGCCTGGGCATACGCTTGAGCCCTATCTATCCTTCGTGGCGGACGTGGCGGAAGCTCAGCACGCGGCTCAGGCGGACCTTCCGCCGGCAGAGCTTCCCGCCGCGGAGGCGATCCGTCGCGCGCTGGAGCAAGACACCCCGCCCCTCGCGAGGGATACGTTCGAACCGGGCGAGGCTGGCGTCATCGCAATGCGCCGGTTTCTCGAAGGCTTGCGCCAAACCGTTGTGCCCGCGGACGCGGCAGCGGCGATCCAGTCCTTGCACGCAGCCTCAAGCGAAGAGCTGTCCCAACTCCTCGCCGCGGCACTCAAGGACGCCCCCGCGGAAAATATCGCTATGCGCGTGCTAGCACTCGCAGGCTTGCAAATTCACCTTTCAAGGCTCGCGGCAAACCTTACCGCCGCGGACTTGAAGCGGGTTGCCGGCGGCGCCTGCCCGGCCTGCGGCAGCCCGCCCATGACTGGCTCGGTGGTGGGCTGGCCCAGCGCGCACAACAGCCGCTATTGCGCTTGCGCGCTCTGCGGCACGATGTGGAACGTGGTCCGCATCAAATGCGCGTTTTGCAGTTCCACCGAGGGCGTCGGCTACCATGCGATCGAAGGCGGGCCAGACACCGTGAAGGCGGAAACCTGCGATAAGTGCGGCCGCTACCTGAAAGTGCTCTACCAGGTCAAGGACCACATGCTCGATCCCCTGGCGGACGATGTGGCCACGCTCGGCCTCGACTTGCTTCTTGCCAAGGAGGGCTGGAAGCGCGGCGGACAAAATCCGTTCCTATTGGGCTATTGAGTTTGCCGCATATTTGTGGCCGCCGTACCGCCATAACGGTGGAAAAAACGCGGCACCGCCGCCCACGGCTTGACTTAGCGGCACACAACCTTTAGTTGAGATCTTGCTCCGGCTTAGCGGGGAGCTGGAGCACTTTCCCCAAGCTATCAACAAAGCCGCAAGGGGTTGTTGACTCAACCTCTAACAGAAAATAGCCTGGGTTGTGCCACACGGATTGGCAACCCCCGGCAGCAACCCCGCGCCGCTGGGGGCTTTTTTCACTTCCGGGCAGTGCTGCGCTTTCAACCTGCACGCTAATGGTAAAATAACCTAGCTAGATCAACATACCCGCGATTGCGCCGCTCGCCAAGGTTGCCAGGGTTCCAGAAATAATGGACCGGGGCGCAAGCTGCACGATCTCCGCTCGCCGTTCCGGCGCCATCACCGTCATCCCGCCGATCATGATCCCCACGCTGCCGAAATTCGCAAAGCCGCACAATGCGTAAGTCATGATGAATTTCGAGCGCTGACTCATGGCCGAGGGCTCAAGCCGCGCGAAATCCAGATAAGCAGCGAACTCGTTGATAACCGTCTTCGTCGCCATGAGCCGCGCCGCCGTATCGAGATCGGCCGCCTCCACGCCCACGAGCCATAGGAGCGGCTTGAAGCCGGCCGCGAAGAACTGCTGCAGCGTAAACGGCCCAAGCCCGCCATGCGGGACGATGCCGAGTACCGCGTTGCAAAGCTGAACCAGCGCCACAACGACAATCAGCATGCCGGCGATGCTCGCGACCAGGAAAATGCCGTCATTGGTGCCGCGCGCGATCGCCTCCAGAGAACTCGACGGCGGATCGCTCCGCACCAGCTCGGCCGGGCCTTGGGTCCGCGCGTCGAAGGGCACCATGATCGCGGCCATGGCGAGCGCGCCCGGCGTCGATATCACCGACGCGATGAGGATGTGCCCCAAGGCATCCGGGATAACGGGGCCGAGCAGCGACGCATAGATCACCATGACGGTTCCGGCGATGCCGGCCATGCCGCAGCTCATGAGCGCGAACAGCTCGCCCCGGCTCATCTTGAGCAGATACGGCCGGATGAGCAGCGGCGCCTCGACCATACCCACGAAGATATGCACCGCCGCCCCCAGGCCGAGCGGGCCGCCAACGCCCAGCGTGCGCCGCAGCACGAAGGCGAAGCCCGCCACGATGCGCTGCAATATGCCCCAGTAGAGCAGAAGCGAGGCCAGCGCGCTGATTACCAGCACCAGCGGAAAGGCCTTGAACGCCAGGATGAAACTAGCGCCCGGCTTCACCTCGGCGAAGGGCAGCGCTGCCCCGCCCAGATAGCCGAAGACGAGGGCGGTGCCGGCATCGGCCGCCTTCTGCAAGGCCGCCACGCCGCTGTCGAGCATGAAGAAGAAGGCCGTCGCCGGGGGGAATTTGATGAGTAGAACGGCCAGCGCAAGTTGGAGAGCCACGCCGCCCAGCACGACGCGGACGGGGATGTGCCAGCGATCCGCGCTCAGGCACCAGGCCAGCGTGAAAAGCGCCGCCAAGCCGAACAATCCGAACATCGCCCCCTCCCTTACGTGGCCTCCGCCAGAAAACAGGTCCGCCCGATCGCTGAGGGACGTGCTTGATACGGCGCGTATCTCCCCTCACCCCAGCCCTCTCCCCATGGGNNGAGAGGGAGTCCCGCCGTGCCCGTTGAGAGGGCGTCCCCTCTCCCATGGGGAGGGACAGGGTGAGGGGAGATGCGCGCCGTATTAGGCATCGCCCCCACGACCCGCTCAAATCCGCCAGCTCCGCCTTATCCGGGGCTTGCCGCCGCCGGACCTTTCCTCACCGGAAGGGCGGTTCGTCGAACGACCGCAGCTTGCGTGAGTGCAGGCTGTCGCGGCTCTCCTTAAGCAGGTCCAGGGCGGCGAGGCCGATCTTCAAATGCTGGGCAATCGCCGTTTCGTAAAACGCGTTGGCCGCACCCGGCAGCTTGATCTCGCCATGCAGCGGCTTGTCGGAGACGCAAAGCAGCGTGCCGTAGGGAACGCGTAGGCGGAAGCCCTGCGCCGCTATAGTGCCGCTCTCCATGTCCACGGCGATGGCGCGCGACAGGTTGATGCGCTTCCTTTCCTGCGTGAAGCGCAGCTCCCAATTCCGGTCGTCGTTGGTCACCACCGTTCCAGTGCGCAGGCGTTCCTTCAGCGCATCGCCCGCCTGGCCCGTCACCTGCGCGGCGGCCCGCTGCAGCGCGACCTGCACCTCAGCCAGCGCCGGGATCGGCACACTGGTCGGCACCAGTTCGTCCAGGATGCGGTCCTGCCGGAGATAAGCATGCGCCAGCACGTAGTCGCCGATGGCCTGGCTGTCGCGCAGGCCGGCGCAATGGCCCACCATGAGCCAGCAATTGGGCCTGAGCACCGCCAGATGGTCGGTGATGTTCTTCGCGTTGGACGGGCCGACGCCGATGTTGATCAGCGTGACGCCGCTATCGCCCTCCCCTGTCAGATGGTAGGCGGGCATCTGGTAGCGGTGCCAGGGCGAACTGGCCAGCAGCGCCTCCGCCTCGGCGGGCGAATGCTCGCTGCCCACAACGATGTTGCCCGGCAGCACGAGGCGCCTGTAACCGCTGCCGTTGCCAATCTGCTCGAATCCCCAGCGTACGAACTGATCCACATAGCGGTGATAGTTGGTGAGCAGGATCCAGCGCTGGACGTGACGCCAGTCGCTTCCCGTATAGTGGACGAGCCTCCGCAGGGAGAAATCGGTGCGCACCGCATCGAACAGGGCAAGCGGATAGGGCTCGCCCTCCTTGCGGCGCCACAGGCCGTCGGCAAGCTCGTCGCCCACGGCGGATAGCCGCGGCGTCGGAAAATACCGTGCAAGCTCGCTTGCCGGCACGTTCGCGCTCGCAATTTCCTCCGCCCGCTCGATCACATAAGGGTAGGGAATTTCCTGGCTGCTGACGCCCGTCTCGATTTCCGCGCCGTATTCCGCCACGAGAGGTTCGAGCTGCTCCAGAAGATAGCCCCGGAAGGCGCCTGGATGCGTAACCGTCGTCTCGTAGACGCCCTGGCGCGCGAGCTTGCCAAAGGACCGCCGCGAGGCCGGGCGCTGGGGCTGTTCCTGGCGGTGGATCACGCGCAGGGCGGGATAGTTGAATTTCGAGCGCGTCTCCGCGGATGGTACGGCGCGCTTGTTGAGATAGCGGTCGAGCGCTGCCGTCAGCGCCGCGGAGGCCTGCGCATAGAGCTTTTCGAGCCGGTCGGCGGCTTCCGCCGGGGTGGCATGCTTTAACGTTTGCCGCATCGTCATCTTGCCGGGGCCGGGGTTGCTTCGGAAGCCTCACCATGCACGGGCGGTGGCAGCCCGGCAACGGCAAATCCTGCCCGCCCGGCAGGCGCTTGCGGCGGAAGCAAGGATAAATTTCGAATTTTTTGTTTCCGGAACCTTAAAAAAGCCCAAAGGACAGCGCCCATGGCATGAGCGCGGCGAACGCCGGGGCGGGAGATTGGGCAAGACTCATTTCCATGGACGAAGACTGAGGCAGCCGTAGCAAATCCTCCAGGTCAAGCTGGCGATGTTGGAAGACTTGATAAACCAGCAATGGCAGGCGCTTACGCGACTCGTTCGCGGGAGCAAGCTGCTTGGGCAATCGAAAATCAAAACGCTTATCGACCGCAAGAAGCAGCGTCAGAAACCTTCCCTGGTCGACACCATCGGAAGGCGCCGGAAAGCCGACGCGCTAGGCGAGTACCGCCGGAGATTCGCATCCAATGACGGCAAGACAACGGCGGTGCCGCCTCCGATGCCCGTTGCCCCGCAAGGCTTCAGCGAGCCGCCGCAGGCGCCCCTTGAACCCTTCACCCCGCCGTCCCCTGCCATCGTGAGGGCGCTTCGCCCCGCCATTGTGAAGGCGCCGCCCGCTGCCTTTGTGAATGCGCCGCCGCCCGGCCCCGCGAATGTGCCGCCGCCTGAACTCTTGAGGGCGCCGCCGCCTGAGCCTGCGAAGCCGCGGCCGCCTGCCGAAGCCCCAAAATTGCCGGAGCGTGTTCAGAAAGCGGAGCGCCAGCGCCGCCGCCTCAAGGCAGCGAACGAGAACGGCCACCGCCGGCCAAGCCCTGGCTTGGGCAGCCGCCTGAGCCATTGGCTCGGCGAAACCATGAACAACCTGCCGCCCTCACTTGCCCACGACCTGAGGGTTCTCAGGCAGCGCAGGAACGAGCTTATCGCCGCAACGGCTGCTTGTATCGCCGTCTTTGGCGGCGCGTATTTTTACCACGGCCCGAACGCGGACCGGAGCAAGCCGGTCCAGGCAACCCATGCCCTTCCGCCTCCCGCCAGGGAGCCGGAAAAGATCATCCTGGAGGAGAGGCCGAAGAAGCCTGCCGGCCCCAACAATAAGGCTTATTACGACCGCCTGCTGCCCGAGACGACGGAGACGGCAAGCGAACCGCCCGCCGCCCCCGCGACGGCGGCCACAGTGACGGAGGCGCCGAAGAACAGCGCGCCACCGGCGGCGGCCCAGGAGAAGGCCGCGCAGCCTGCCCTGGACAAGCCTCAAGACGAGCAGCTCGCGAGCGCCGCCGCGCCGGCGGAACGGGCGGCGCCGGTAGCAGCGCCAGCCGTGGCATTGGCGGAAGTCTCGGCGTCGGCACCGATTACAGCGCCGGCGGCAATTGCGGCAACAACACCCGCCACGGCGCCAACTGCGATCGCGGCGGCGGAGCCGGTCGCGGACCGGCCGACCTGGGTTAAAGCGGAAAGATACCTGCCCGACGGAACGCGCACCGATGCCAGGCGGCCTTCCGCCGGAGCACTTCCAGGTGAAGGCGAGGCCCGCAGGCCGGTTTTGGCCGCCGTGCAGCCAACACCCGCGATGCCCGAGGAGGCGCCAGAGAAAACCGGAAGCGCTGCCGCCACACCCGCTCAGGCAGCGGCGTCTTCCCCTGCTCCCGCGCCCGCGGAACCGGCCCAAACAGCGCTCACAGGTTACTTCGCCCAAGTCAAGTCCGACCAGAACCAGAAAGCCGCCGAAGCCGAGCTTGCGGCGGTTGCGGAAAAGTATAAGGGCGTGCTAGGGGACATGCCGCTCATAACCAGGTCCGCGGATTTGAAAGACCGGGGAATTTGGTTTCGTGTCCTGATCGGCCCAGTAAAGTCTCACGACGAAGCGGAAAACGTTTGCAAGCGGTTAAAAGGTGCCGGGCTTCAGGATTGCATCGTCCAAAAACTCGATTAACCAATACTGAACTATTCTCCCGGTTGTACATCTTCGCGCAACCAATCTAGGTGATCAATCGTGTGTGAAAAGTTTGCTCAGGCTCTTTTCGCACTTGCGAATGCTCTAGAACGCGCTAGCTTGATAACACCAGGGAGGAGCGGAGTATTTACAATGCAGAAAAGCATGGACCTCCAGGAGATGCTCGATGGCATCCGCGCCATTTTCGCTCAGGACATGACACGGAAGACGGCGCATCGAAGCAAGCCCGTGGCCGATCCCGCTCTGTGGCGGGCGATCCAAAGCCAGGAAAAGCATAGCAGCGAGAGCCAGTGCTGGCTTCGCGGCATGCCCGGCAGCCGCTAGGCACCGTTTGTCAATGTCCCCAGCGCAGTAACAAAGCCGCCTTGAGAAGAGGCCCGAATATAGGCCTTCTTGCAGGGCGG
>PMBZ01000018.1:0-5683 GCA_003153975.1 Hyphomicrobiales bacterium | reverse complement strand
GTAGCTGCCCGCTAAACACGGGGCGTTTGCCGGTAGAAGTGCGGCAGCGGCCCTGCGCCCGCTCCGATGCTGAGGTCCGAAGCCCGCTCAAGCGCGCCTTGCAGATAGGTCTTCGCCTCTCCAATCGCGTCCTCCATCGTGAGCCCCTTCACAAGGAAGGCCGCGATCGCGGACGCGAGCGTGCAGCCCGTGCCATGCGTGTTCTTCGTGGCAATCCGCGAGGCGCTATAGGCGCGGAATGTTACGCCGTCGTAAAAGAAATCGGTGGCTTCGCTGCCTGCCGCGTGTCCGCCTTTCAGAAGCACCGCGCGCGGCCCCATGCTAAGCAGCCGGGCCGCCTGCTTCCTGGCTTCGCTTTCGCTTGCGGCCGGCTGCATGCCGAGGAGCGCTGCCGCCTCCAGAAGGTTCGGCGTAATCAGCGCCGCCAACGGGAAGAGACACGCAACCAGCGCAGCCTCCGCGTTCTTCTCAAGCAGCCGGCTCCCGCTGGTCGAGACCGTCACCGGGTCGATCACGATTGGAATGCCGTGCGTCCAGCGCTCCAGCCCCTCCGCCACGGCCAGCACGCCCGCCTCGCCGCCTAGCATGCCCGTCTTGACCGCGCGGACACGCAAATCGGAAAAAACCGCGTCCATCTGGGCGAAGATCATGTCCGCCGGCACGTTGTGCACGGCCGTGACCCCTTTGGTGCTTTGCGCCGTTACCGCCGCGACAACCGTGGCGCCGTAAACGCCCAGCGCCGAAAAGGTCTTCAAGTCCGCCTGGAGGCCGGCACCGGCGGAGGAGTCCGAGCCCGCGATCGAAAGTGCCGCGGGCATTGTCACGGGCGCACCCCCGGCGCCGTTACGGGTAGGTCCTTGCTACGCCAATTCAGATAAAGCTCCAGCGCGATATAATCCGGCGAGCCCTCGGCCTGCGGTTCGGCGCGCGCCAGCCGGTTGCACATGCGGAAGCGCTCATCCAGCGAGATCATCCGCTTCTGCCCCAAGCTGAAAACCGGATAGGCGACGGCATGGCCCTGGCTCAGCGTTTCGCCTCCGAACTTCTGGCCGAAGTTCTGATTGTGGCAGTCCGCGCAGGAATACTGCAACTGGCCAATCTTCTTGAAGTAAAGCTCCTTGCCTTTTTCCAGCACCGCCTCGGCCGGGCCGCTCACATCGGCGGTGGGGGCACGCCCGCGCACCGCCCAGCGCAGATAGGCCGTCATGGCCATCATCTGGTCCGACCCTTCCGCCAATTCCGGCGCGCGAAGTGCGTGCTTGCGGCAGAAGTTGATCCTTGCCGGCAGCGTGAGGATCTGTTTGGCATCGCGGGCGTAACTGGGGTAGCTCACCACGGCGGACGTGACGCGCTGCTCTGGCGGCGCGCCGTGACAATCCTTGCAGGCCTTGCCCTTTTCGCCCTCGGCCTTCGCCCAGGCAGCCTCCCCCGCCTGCACGAACGGAAAGGCGGGATTGTCGAAATCGTCCTGCTGCTTCGCCCGTACCGCCGCCGGCAGGAACTCCTCGCCGGGCACAGCGACCTGCAACGGGGCCGCGGCCTCTGCCGGCTGGCCGCCCGGCTGCGCGTGGGCCTCCACGCCGCCTGACGCCGAGGCGGCGATAACAGCGAAAAACATGGCCGCGGCTGGCTGCACCTTCATATCTCTCGGAAAGGCCAAAGGTTACGCACCCTCTACTTCAGCGTGCCCAAATAAGCGACAAGATCCTCGATCTCGCTGGCGCTCAGTACAGATACATCTCCTCCTTCAGCACGATAATAGGACGGCATGATGGTCTCGGGGAAATANNGAGCTTAACTGGTGGCAGGTGGCGCAGCCGCCCTTCTCCATGCTGATGAAGACTTCCCGCCCGTGCTCCGGGTCTCCGGGAGCGCCCGTGAGTGAGGCCGGAAGTTTTTCCAAGGCGCTGGAGAACTTGTGCGGGCGGTTTGCTTCCGTGTCCTCAAGGTAGAAACCGGCGGTTTTCCTTTTGCACTCCGCCGCCGAAGCGTCCGTGGCCCAGAAGGCCGCCGCGGGCATGATCATCGCCGCTACGCAAAGGAATGTCTCGATTGGCGATTTTGCCATGGTTCAACCTCCGGCCAATGCCCGGCGGCGAAGGGCTCGATGCGAAATAAACGCGCCGGATAGCTCAGGATTTTTGTTCGTCCGCCAAGCGCGGATAGGGGCGCACACCGAGGTGGGGAGTCCTTTCCGCAACGCAGCGGAAGGACAAAAAGACAAGCGAGATGGCGCGCTTATTTCGCATCGAGCCCTTAACTGGCGGCCGTATCTTCCCCTCGCCCGGCCAGCGGCAAGAGCCGCGCTCGCCAAGCTTTTGGCAATGCCTGCCCGGCTGCAAGCCAACGCTAGATAACCGCCGGCGCCCAATGCCAGGTCCGGGCTTCGGTGTAACGCCAAATTAACCCTCCTGACCGCCTGTTTGGCGCCTTGCAAGGTGGGATGGAGGCGCCTTTCGAGCTTGCAATAATTTAGCATAATTGTCTTGAGTAAGCATTAAGCGCGAGGAGTGCTCGATATCGCATTGATGCGCTGATGTTTTTTTGAGTTCCGCCGCAGCAGCTGGCGACAGCATACGCCAATCATCTTGGTTAATTTCAAATATTATTCTATATTTAACGGGATTCTTGGAATACGAAAAACAGGCAAAAGCGAGAAAAAATTCGCAAAAATGCCGTAATGAAACAGAGGACGCCCGGGCGGTAACCATATCTATATTAGCCACTTGACATGCTCTATTACTCTTAGAGCCGCAGGCCTTCAGCGAAAACCTTGGCCTCAGTGATCCGCCGCTTGCTACACTGAAGGCAGAGGCTATGAACGGTAAATTTGTAATAATCGTGCGCCGCACGTTCGAAGGGCCAAGGGTTCGGGACTTCGTGTTGCACTATCCTGACCGGCGATCCCCGTGGGAATTTGCCAGTCGCGCCGATGCCGAAAAGAAAGTTAGACTCTTAGCTCGCATCCCGTACACGCTGGCGGCCAATGAGCTTTCGCGGGCTGAGTACCGCTAAGAGCCGAACGGCTCCAGCGTTGAAGCCTTGCCGCTTCTGTGAGGTGCGCTATGGAACACTTCAACCTTTCCGTGCGCCAGATCCGCCATGACCGCGAACGGGCTGAGCGGATGGCGCAACTTTCTAATAAACCGTTAACGGGCGAGCAACCCCGCGCAGCTACAATCTTGGCCGGGATGTGTTCAGCCGACAACTGCGCAACAAAATTCTTGGAACTGTCCACAGGTTGTGGCAGCTTCGCGGTTTGATGCAACCATTGAGAGAGTAGGAGTAACATGCAAGCGCCAGTTAACTATATCGAGACGGGCGAATTCGTCACCAAGCGCAACGGCGTCTCTGTGGACAACCTATGGCAATTGCGCGGGATCGTTCACGCCTGGAACCAGTATGTAGGGCGGCGCGTTCCCAAGGCGAAAAAGTTCAAAGCCGAAGATCTGCCGGAAACCATTAAGATGGCGGGGCTTTAATCATGCTGAATATTCCTTTACACGAACTAGATCTAACTGACGGCAAGGGCGGAGTCAAACTCCGCCCCATACTCCTGGGCAAAGTATACAACATCCGCGACTCGATAAAAGACGTTGGACTCCTTAGCCCGATCCTTGTGCGCCGTCACAAAGACAAGTGGCTTTTAATTGCCGGACAGCATAGAGTCGAGCCGGTGCGTATGTTGGGCTGGGAAACTATCCCGGCAATGGAAGTATTCTATAACTTTGAAGGGGAAAAGGCCGAAGATCTCTACACGCTCGCAGAGATCGACGAAAACTTAAGCCGCCACGAACTAGACTTAGCCATGCGGGCGAAGTTTACAAAGTTGCGCAAAGTAGTTTACGACCGCTTACACCCCGAAGCTACCGCGCGAGCCCAACGCCAGAAAGCTGGACCGAACGGCGGGCGGCCCGGTAAGAACGGCGCGAAAACCGGAAGCCAGAAAATGGCTTCCGGTTCTGAGGCCGAAACGCCAGCCGAGTCAAAAGAGCGAGCCCAAGCGTTTTACAAAGAGACGGCTTCGAAAACCGGACGATCTGAGTCAGCGGTAAAGATAGACCAACGCAGGGGCGAGACCCCGCACATTGAGATGCTTGCCGGTAAGAAGGTAAACGGCGAAGTGCTGGACTCCGCCGCCGATATCTATCAAGACGCCAAGAAAGCGGCCCTTCCCGAAGCTATGGCGGAAGCCGAACAGAAGATCCCGGACAAGGACAAGGCGAAGAAAGAAGCGGAACGCGTAGCGGGCGAAAAAGCCGGGAAGGTTGTTAAGCCGTTTATCGAGGCCGCAGCAACCGGCGACTCCGCTCCTATCGTTGAGAAGGCCGCAGAGGTCAAGGCGGACGCCGCAGAGGTCAAAGCCGCCGAAGCCGCCGAAGCCGCAGAGAAGGCCGCACGGAAAGCCGCAGAGGCCGAAGCCAAAGCCGCCGCAGAGGCAAACGCAAAGAAGAAAGCCGAAGCGGAAGCAGCCGCAAAGAAGCAAGCCGAAGCCGCAGAGAAGGCCAAAGCCGAAGCAGCCGCCGCCGCAGAGAAGGCCGCAAAGGCCAAGGTGAAAGCCGCAGAGGCCAAGAAGCCCGCCATTAAGAAAGGCCCGCCGATTGGCGTTGAACCTTGCACCGAAGAAAACGTAAAGTTCAACAAAGCTTTGCGCGACCTGTACAATAAGCTACGCAATGCCACGGAAAGCGTTGGCAAGCTGACAACCTTGGAAGCGGCTAACAAAGCGCTTGAGCACGTTGTCCAAATCCAAATATTGATCGCCCGCAATGCTTGATATGCAAAAGCACATTGAGGAGTCCTTTAAGCGCTTCTTTGCCGCCGCCGCCGCTGTTGAGTGTGACAGCGCGCGAGCGGCCCAATTCGAACTAATCCGCGCGGCCTATCAACAATACTTGGACGCGCACGAAAGCACGGAGTCCGCTGTGGAGCCCTTATAGCTGGCGGCCCGGTAGAGTTAAAAGCCTAATTGAACTAAAGCGCCAAGCTAAACGGCCGGTAAATCCGTGGCGCTTGTCCGGTTTATCGTTCGCGGCGTTTACGCGGTCTTTGAATGCGGGCCAAAACGGCCAAGGCCGGTTTGCGAGGGCAACACATTACGACCGTGGTCGGGAATGGCCGCAGAGGTAGCCGGAAAGGGCCTTAAAGCCGTGCTTGCGGAGCTGGCGGCCCGCTAAGGCGAGACGTGAACGCAAACTTTGCGTTCACGTCAGGCAGTCCAAAAACGAAGTCCAGAACGCAAAGTTTGTGTTCTGGATAGCCCGCCCAAAAACGACGCCAGCACCTAGCGATAAGTAGTTAAAATAATTGAAAGACGTACGGGGCGGAGATCGCCCCGCATGACCTATTCCGTATACGGATAATGCAGGACAAGCCGAAAAGCCAAGCCGGACACTGAACCGCAACTTGCGGTTCAGTGTAGCCAGCCCAAAAACGACGCCCCGCACAAACGGTAAGAGCAGAAAAGATCGGCAAGGGCGAAAAGGGGGCGCTTTACAGTATCTAAACGTTTAGAGATAGAGAAGCTCCAGAGTGGAGCTTGGGCGTGCGGGAACTTGTACAATGGATATATCAGGCGATTAGATCCGCAAGTCCGATTCCGGGATAAAAGAGTCTTGGAGTCCGCAACCGCTAGATGTATATTCCCCCACATGGAAGACGAACTGTGGATGACGACTAAGCA
>PMBZ01000203.1 GCA_003153975.1 Hyphomicrobiales bacterium | reverse complement strand
AGTTGAGGTTATATGAAGTACTCGATCGTATCGAAAGGCGCCGGCCCGGCTGAATGTCATTGCAATAGCGAACGGTATCGGGCATTGGAGATAGAAAATCCGTCGCCGATGGATGACTGCCGGGTCCAGCCTGTTCCATGGAGGCAAAGCGTAAACGCGCGCGATGCCGGCGGCTTGAAACGCCGATTTATGAGGAGCGCTAAACTCCCGGCAAGAGACGGTATCGCCGGCAGTCCGCGAGTCAGCTCCTGGTCTGTCGCATAGGTTCAAGTCAAAACGCACCGCAGCCATCCGGCGCGCAGCCGCGAGCGGGCAAAGCGCCGGAATGTTGGGCAAGCCGGAGAACCTTGCTTCTGTCCAGGTGCAGCCTTTGGGGTATCCCTAACGCTTCCCATACACACCCGTGTTAATCATACCGGCCATGCAGCGGGCAAGTTAAGGCTGGCATCGAGCCTTGCTGGCGGCTATTGTCCGGTTTCTCACCAACTTCAATGGGTTGAAGCTGTGCGGTTAAGGGTCTTGCTCGCGTTGCTTTTCGTAGGCGGCGTTGGATATGGATTGTATGCGTTTGCGGGCTTCAAGGGCCAGGCGATCAAGAGCTATTTCGCCTCGCACAAGCCGCCGCCGGCGCCCGTCGAGGTTGCCGTTGCCAAGCGCACGGGCATTCCCCAGTCGCTTGCCGCGATCGGCACGCTGACCGCCGACCAGCAGGTCAACGTGACAACGCAGATCGCCGGGCAAGTGCGCGAAATCTATTTCACATCCGGGCAGCGGGTGAAAAAGGGCGACAAGCTCGTTCAGCTCGACGACGCGCCCGAACGCGCCGACCTTGCCAATTATCAGGCCCAGGCGCAGCTCGCCGAGGTCAACCTGGAGCGGACGATAACGCTGCTTAAGAGCGATTTCGCCGCGCGCCAGACCGGGGATCTGCAGCGCAGTCAGCTGGAGCAGGCCAAAGCGCAGATCCAGAAGACGCAGGCGATCATCGGCCAGAAGCTGATCGTGGCGCCGTTCGACGGGGTGCTGGGCATCCGGCAGGTCAACCTCGGGCAATATATCGGTCCAGGCACGAATATCGTGAGCCTCACCGATCTCAGCATCCTTCGCGCCGACTTCAAGCTTCCGGAGCAGAACGCTTCCAAGCTTTCGGTGGGGCAGGAGGTGGACGTTGGGGTGGATGCCGTTCCAGGCAAGACGTTCAAGTCCAAGATCAGCGCCATCGAACCGCGCGTGAGCGAGACCACGCGCACGCTCGCCATTCAGGCGACGCTTGCGAACGCGGGCGAGACGCTGAGGCCCGGCATGTTCGCGGACGTTTCAGTGGTGCTGCCGCCGAAGGAGGATGCCGTGACCGTGCCCGTGACGGCGCTCGACGCGACGCTTTACGGGTCGAGCGTGCTGGTGCTTGAGCCGCAGGGTGAGCCAAAAGACAAGGTGTTCAAGGTCCGGCGCGAGCCAGTAACGGTGGGCCTCTATTTCGGCAATCAGGTGGAGATTGCCAAAGGCCTGAACGGCGGCGAGACCGTGGTCGCCTCGGGACAGAGCAAGCTGCAAAGCGGGGCGATGGTCACGCCAATCGACACGACGGCGCTGATCCCGCCCGCCAAGGTGGCCCTTCCGTAAGCTGGGCTTGGTCACGGGGGGAACGGTTGCACGGTTCACCCTGTGTTATACCGGAAGCGCCAAAGGCGGTATCCGGGATCTTTACAAGCGGCGGCGTCAGTTACGACCCCGGATAGGGCGCTTCGCACCCTTCCGGGACGACCCATGAGGAAAGCGTATCCGATGCGTTTCACCGATATCTTCATCCGCAGGCCGGTGCTGGCGTTCGTTGTCAGCGCGCTAATTCTGCTTGTGGGCGCGCGCTCGCTGATGACGCTGCCCGTGCGGCAGTTCCCGCTGCTCACCAACACGGTTGTCACCATATCGACGATCTATCCCGGCGCCACGGCCGAGCTGATGCAAGGCTTCATCACGACGCCCCTGCAGCAGGCCATCGCCACGGCGGACGGCATCGACTACATCACCTCGACCTCGGTTCTCGGCGCGAGCACGATCCAGGCCTATGTGCGCCTGAATTTCGATCCCGATGCCGCCGTCACCGAGGTCATGTCCAAGGTGCAGCAGGTGCGCTATCTGATGCCGCAGGGCGCCAACGATCCGATCATCACCAAGAGCACCGGGCAGACCACGGCGATCTTGTATATCGGCTTTTCGAGCCCCGCGCTCGAGACGCCCGCGATCTCCGATTACCTGACGCGCGTGGTGCAGCCGATCCTGGCCACGGTCGATGGCGTGGCCTCGGCGGATGTGATCGGCGGACAGACCTTTGCCATGCGCGTCTGGCTCGATCCGGCCCGCATGGCCGCGCGCGGCATCAGCGCGGCCGAGGTGGCGCTCGCCATCCGCGCCAACAACTTCCAGACCGCGCCCGGCCAGCAGAAGGGCTACTTCACCGTCGCGAACATCACCGCCAACACCGACCTGAAAAGTGTCGATGCGTTCCGCGAGATGGTGGTGAAGTCGCGCGAGGGAGCGCTCACCCGGCTGAAGGACATCGCGACCATATCGCTCGATGCGAAAAGCTACGACGCCAGCGTGTCGATGGATGGCCAGAACGCCGTCTTTATCGGCGTGCAGCCGACGCCCGCGGGCAACCCGCTGACGGTAGTGAGCGGCGTGCGCAAGAAGCTCGACGGCATCAAGAATACGTTGCCGCCAACGCTCAAAATGGAGGTGGCCTACGATGCGAGCAAGTTCATCCAGGCCTCCATCGACGACGTGATCTGGACGCTTGGCATGGCCGTGGGCGTCGTGGTGGTGGTGATCTTCCTGTTCCTGGGCTCGATGCGCACGGTGCTGATTCCGATCGTCACCATCCCGTTGTCGCTGATCGGGGCGGGCACCATGATGTACGCCGCGGGCTTCAGCCTGAACCTGCTCACGCTGCTCGCGATGGTGCTGGCCATCGGCCTTGTGGTCGACGACGCCATCGTCGTGGTGGAGAACGTGTTCCGGCATATCGAGGAGGGGAAATCGCCGATCCAGGCCGCGCTGATCGGTGCGCGCGAGATCGCGGGGCCGGTCATCGCCATGACCATTACGCTTGCCGCGGTCTATGCGCCAATCGGCCTGCTCGGCGGCGTTACCGGCATCCTCTTCAAGGAGTTCGCCTTCACGCTCGCGGGGGCGGTGATCGTGTCGGGCGTCGTCGCCCTGACGTTGTCGCCCGTCATGTCGTCGGCGCTCCTGTCGCAACAGGTACTGCATTCGCCCTTCGCGCAGCGGGTTACGAACGCATTCACGGCCGTGGAGTGCTGGTACGAGCGCCGGCTTTCGTCGAGCCTCGATTACCGGCCGGCCACGCTGATCGTGGCGCTGGGCGTGATCGCAAGCCTTTGGTTCCTCTATGCGAACGCTTCCAAGGAGCTTGCGCCGCCCGAGGACCAGGGCATCATCCTGGGCCTGTCCAAAGCCCCGCAATACGCCAATCTCGACTACCTGCAGGCTTACAGGAAGCAGCTTGAGGATGCGCTCAGCATCCCCGACGCAGACGGCACATTCATTATTTTCGGCCGGCCCGTGGTCAATCAGGGCTTCGTGGGCTCCCGGTTGAAGCCTTGGAACGAGCGCAAGAATACCGCCAAGACGCTCCAGCCGGAGTTGCAAGCCAGGCTTTCCAAGGTGCCCGGCCTGCAAGTGTTCGCGTTCTCCCCGCCGCCGTTGCCCGGCTCGACCGGCGGCATGCCCGTGCAGATGGTCGTCTATTCGACCGACGGCTACAGCATCATCTATAATGTGATGGACAAGCTGAAGGACGCCGCGCGCAAGAGCGGGCTGTTCCTCGTCGTGGACAGCGACCTCGCCTTCAACAATCCAACGGTGAAGGTCGAGGTGAACAGGTCCAAGGCCAACGAGATTGGCGTGCAGATGGAGAGCATCGGCAGCACGCTGGCGCTCATGCTCGGCGGCAACTATGTGAACCGCTTCGATCTGCAGGGGCGCTCCTACGAGGTCATTCCGCAGGTTCCGCGCATCGACCGGCTGACGCCGGACGCGCTGGTCAACTATTATGTGCCGACCGCGAGCGGGGCCGAGGTGCCGCTTTCGACGCTGGTCAAGGTGACGACCTCGACGGACCCGAACGCGCTCACGCAATATAACCAGCTCAATTCCGCGACCTTCATGGCGGTGCCGTGGCCGGGCGTCACCGTCGGGCAGGCGGTGAGCTTCCTTGAGGACAAGGCGCAGGAGCTGTTCCCCGAGAACTTCAGCCACGCCTATCTCGGTGACTCGCGCCAGTATGTGGAGGAGGGCAACAAGCTCGTTTTCACCTTCGCCTTTGCGCTGGTTGTGATCTTCCTTGTGCTGGCGGCGCAGTTCGAAAGCCTGCGCGATCCGTTCGTGATCCTGGTGAGCGTGCCCATGTCGATTTGCGGCGCGCTCCTGCCGCTGTTCATGGGCATCGCGACCGTGAACATCTATTCGCAGGTCGGGCTTGTCACGCTGATCGGGCTTATTTCGAAGCACGGCATCCTGATGGTCGAGTTCGCCAAGGAGCTGCAGCGTAATGAGAACGTGGACCGGAGAACCGCGATTGTGCGCGCCGCCGCCGTGCGCCTGCGGCCCATCCTGATGACGACCGCCGCCATGGTGGTGGGGCTGATCCCCATGGTGATGGCCACGGGCGCGGGTGCGGCGAGCCGGTTCAGCATCGGCCTCGTGATCGTCTGCGGGCTTACCATCGGCACGGTGTTCACGCTATTCGTGCTGCCGATGGTCTACACCTTCATCGGCGCCGACCACCGGCCCGCCACCACCGCCGCCCGCGATGCTGAAATCGCTTCGGTGAGCTGAGGACGGGCGCTTACTTGGGGAAGGGCGGGGCAACGCGCCAAAGCCCTCCATCCAAAAAATATCTGCCTGTTTACATCGCCTTGTTTCGTGAGCCAAATTGGAGCGCATTCAGGGCGTGGAAAAAGTGCAAGCTCGCAGAATCGCCCCCAAACCGCCAAGGCGCAATCGCCTCCAGCGTAAGCGTCATTTACAGGCTGCCTCGCGCGGGTGATGCGGATGGTGTCGCTTAGCGTCCTTATTCACGTGAGTAAGGACGGTAATGGACACGAAGCGGCTTTCAAGATCGTGCAGCTGGTGGAACGCCGGCGGAAGTGGCCGGTGGAGGAGATTGCACGGATCGTGGAGGAAGCGCTGACACCAGGCGCCACGGTTGCCGGCGTAGCAGACCGGCACGTCGTTGCCCGCAGCCAGGTTTATGGGTGGCTTAGGAAAGCTCGCGCGAGCAAGCTGCCTGGAATCTCCGTTAGTTCGGAATCTCCGTTAGTTCCGCGGCCTGCACCGCTTTCGTGCCGGTCAAGGTGGAAGAGCCCGCGGCCCCGCCGCTGCCTGCCCCGCGCGCAACGCCCGGAAGTAGCCGGCCGCAGGCTTCCGGCCCAACCCACTTGGCAAATGCGCGGGACGAAGCGATGAAGAAATCGCAGCATACGACGAATTATCGCAACGCTCTCATTCAGGTTCCGGAGGATTGCCCGGTGCAGGCAGGCGAGGTTCCGTCTTCGCGCGGCGGAAAGCCGTCCGTGGCAAGTCTGCAATATGCGATGATCGCCGGCAGCCCCTATGCCTGCACATCGGATGACGTGATCTTCGCGACCTCCCCGGCTGGCCGCGCTTTGGACCCGGTAGCCCCGCCTGCGCTGCGCCAGCAAGCGCGCGACGCGTTTTTTTCGAAGGGGCAAGCCTGCATGCGGGCCTCGCCTTTGGCAAAGCGGTACGGCTGGGGAATTCACGCAGATGCCGAAGCGCGCCTCGCCATCTACGCGATGGAGACCGAACGCTATCGCGAACTCGCGAACGATCCAGCCATCAAGCAGCTCAAAGCGATGCGCTCGAAGCGGGTGTGAGGCACCGGACAAAGCGCACAGCCCCGCCTGCCATTGGCACCGCTTCAACGAAACTGCCTCGGCCCAAGCCTGGAAACAGCAGGAGCGCTGGGCCTATCGCTTGCGAGGCTTGGCTGGGCCCCCGGCTTCGCACCGCCTGGAGCAGGCGGATTGGCGGCCTTGCCGTAGCCTTTGAACTTTTCCGCGACCCGCGCCATCTCGTCCGCCGGGAGCAGCACCGGCTCGCCAAGCATCCGCGCCGTCACATATTGCGCAGCCAGCACCTCGACTTCTTCCGCCAGTTCGAGGGCCTCTTCGAGTGCGGCGCCGATGGCGATCTGGCCGTGATTGGCGAGCAGGCAGGCGTTGCGTGAGGCGAGTGCTGTGGCAATGTGGGCGGCAAGCTCCGGCGTGCCGTAGGTCGCATAAGGGGCGAGGGGGATGTCCGAGCCGCCGCCCTTGGCAACCATGTAATGGAAGGACGGGATCGGCAGTCGCGCGCAGGCCAGCGCCGTGGCAAAGCGCGAATGGCAATGCACCACCGCGCCCGCATCGGGCCGGGCCGCGTAGATCGCCAGATGAAAGCGCCATTCGCTCGACGGCGCCTTTCCCTGCGCCGCCCACTCGCCCGCGCCATCCACGAAGACGATACCGGCTTCCGCGTCGAGATCCTCAGGCAGGATGCCGGAGGCGGTAATCAGCATGCCGTCCTTCCAGCGCACCGAGATGTTGCCCGAGCGGCCAGGGCTAAGCCCCAAGCTCTGCATTTTATGCGCGGCGGCCACGATAGCCTTTTTCAGCGCGGCCTTACGCGGCGGCATCGCCGGCCATTCCGGGAAAGAGCTGCGCCAGACCTTCGCGCGTCGCGGGTGCTACCCCGCGCTCGGTCATAAGCCCGGTGACAAGCCGCGCGGGCGTCACGTCGAAGGCCGGGTTGGCGGCGTGACTGCCGGGCGCCGTTACCTGCACGGTGACAATCTCGCCGTTTTCGGTGAGCCCGGTCATATGCGTGACCTCTGCCGCGCTGCGCTCCTCGATGGTGATTTCACGCACGCCGTCCGAGATCGTCCAATCGACGGTCGATGCCGGCAGTGCCACGTAGAAGGGCACGCCGTTGTCCTTCGCCGCCAGCGCCTTGAGATAGGTGCCGATCTTGTTGGCCGCATCGCCGGTGGCAGTCATCCGGTCGCAGCCCACGATGCAGAGGTCCACTTGGCCGTGCTGCATCAGGTGGCCGCCGGCGTTGTCGGCAATGACGGTGTGCGGCACGCCATGCGCGCCAAGCTCGAAGGCGGTCAGTGCCGCGCCCTGATTGCGCGGCCGGGTCTCGTCCACCCAGACATGGACCTGCACGCCCGCATCGTGCGCCTGATAGATCGGCGAAAGTGCTGTGCCCCAATCCACGCAGGCGAGCCAGCCCGCATTGCAATGGGTGAGGATGTTCACCGGCGAGGTCTTCCGCGCGGCGATTTCCGCGATGACCTTCTGGCCGTGATGGCCGATCAGCCGGCAGGTCTCCACGTCCTGGTCCGCGAGCCGGTCCGCCTTGGCGTAGGCCGCCGCCGCGCGCTCCGCGGGCGCAACCGGCTTCAGCGCGAGGCGCATTTCGTTCAACGCCCATCTGAGGTTCACAGCCGTCGGCCGGGTCGCGGCCAGGGTTTCGCAAGCACCATCCAGCGCCTTATCGGAGGCATCCTCGCCAAGCGCAAAGCAAAGCCCATAGGCCGCGGTGATGCCGATCAGCGGTGCCCCGCGCACCTGCATGGTGGCGATCGCCTGCGCCGCATCGCCGAGCGTCTCAAGCCACACCGTCTCGAACTCGTGCGGCAGCTTCGTCTGGTCGATGATGCAGACGGCCGTGCCGCCCTCGCCGCGCCAGATGGTCCGGTAGTGAACGCCGCCGATTTTCATGAACGTGTCTCCGGAAAGGCTTTGCCATGCCGCATTGGTAACCCCGTGTTAACCGCCATTTTTCAGTTTTCCCGAAGTTTTGGAAAATTGCCACCCTCTTCATTATGGGCTTATGATAGCGGCTGCTCCTTCAACAAGCCTTAACGGTGCCATAAGTCACTGCAATTGCACAAATAAAAATTGACGCTGCGGGCGCCTCCTCGCAGAGGATGCACCGCTTCATGGTTAATATCAAATCGCGCGGCATATTTAACTGACTTTTTGGAGTCGTGGAATCGGGGCAAAAACACGGAAAATTCCGCAAAATACGGCCTCTGGCGCGATAGCCGATTATGAATTTACCCATCGCGAGATATTGCAGGATGAAAACGATGCCGTCGCCTATCGCGACCGCGGCGAAGACGGCCTTGAGCGCATCCGCGTCGATATGGCGGGCAAGCCAGGGGGCGAGCCTCGCTCCGAACACGGCGCCCAAGCCCGTAAATGCGGCATACTCCCAAGGAATTCCGTCCAGCCAGAGTTGATGCACGAGGGTGAGATAGATCGAGTTTACAGTCAGCAGCACCACGCCCAAGCCAATGCAGGCGGTCGCTTCAACACGCCATAGGCCAGCATCAACAGCGCCGCGACCACCTCGCCTTCGCCGACAGCGACCCATCCGGTGAGCAGACCGCCCAGGACGGCGGCAAAAAAGAGCGGCCGGCGCGCTTCGGCGGGGATATCCGTTCTGCCCTTGGCGGTCTTTGCCGTTCTTGAAAACACGAGGGTCAGCACGCCAAGCAGGATCGACACGGGGCCGAAAAGCAGCTTAACAAGCAAGGCGTTCGGGGTGAACACGAGGGAGCTGACGGTGCTGCCGGCCAGCAATCCCGGCACGGCGATCTTGAGCGCATGCAGGGGGACCGCATTTTTCTGCAGCCAGCCAACCGCGCCGCTCGTCATGCCCAGGGATTGCGTCGCCAGCGCGATCTTTAGCGCCGCAACCGGCGGAAGATGGAAAATGAAGATGAGGCAAGGGATGAAGACGATGCCGCCGCCAACGGCGGAGATATTGCCAACAACGGCGCCGGCCACCCCGATGGGGATGAAGATCCAGTTTCTCGCGATCAGGCCGCCGGCATCCGGGACGATTGCGTATATGCCCGCGATCCAAAGTGCCGCGAACGGCAAGAGCCAGGGAGACCAGTACCGGAAATGGCGCGTGCGAGCGGGTGTCATTTGGCTGGCGTCCAAACCCGGAAAAAGCGCCGCGGCCGGCGCCTCCTTGCAAGAATTCCCGCGCTTGCACCGTCCTTGGCCCCTGCTGGCTTGCGCTCCTGGTAAGAGGGGTAAAACTAAGGGCGAGCGTCTATTCCGTATGTGGCCGCATACGGGATAGACGCTTGCCCGGACTTTCGCCCCCGTTACGTGCTTCGCAAGCGTCAAGCCGCATACGCCGCGCGCTTTTGCCTGCGCCGTGCCGCCGAGGATGGGATGCGCAACGCCTCGCGGTATTTGGCGACCGTGCGCCGGGCGATATCGATGCCCTCGGCCTTGAGCAGGGTCACAATGCGGTCGTCGGACAGGATGCCGTCCGTCTGCTCGTGCAGGATCAGCTCCTTGATCCGGTCGCGGACGGCTTCGGACGAGTGCGCTTCGCTCGAAGCCCCGGCCGAGGCGATGGCGCTCGTGAAGAAGTACTTCATCTCGAAGATGCCCCGCGGTGTCGCAATCGCCTTGTTGGAAGTGACGCGGCTGACGGTGGATTCGTGCATGCCGATCTTGGTGGCGATCTGGCGCAGGTTCAGGGGCTTCAGATGGCGCACGCCCCGATCGAAAAAGGCCGACTGCTCTTCGACGACGGCGGTGGCCACCTTGAGGATGGTCGAAAGCCGCTGCTCCAGGCTTTTGACGAGCCAGTTCGCGGAGGCGAGGCGGTCGCTGAGATAGGAACGGTCGGCGCCGGAGCGGCAGCGGGACTTGAGGTTCGCAAAATAGGCGCGGTCCACGGCGAGCGATGGGGCGGCGTTCGGGTTCAGCTCCGCCTTCCAGGCGCCATCGGGGCNNCCGGGCTTCGGATTGAGCGCGCGCAGCTCGGCGATCATCTCGCGCAGTTCGTCCTGGTCCACGCCGCAAAGCTTTCTCAGGCGCTGGAAGTCGCAGGACGCAATCAGGTCGAGATTCTCAAGAAGGCGCTCCATGAACGGGTCGCAGCGGTCCTTCTCCTTGAGCTGGAGGCCCAAGCATTCAGCCAAGCCGGTCGCGCAGATGCCGGGCGGATCGAAGGTTTGCAGGACGCCAAGGATTCGCTCCACCTCCTCGATCTCGATGGAGAGCGCCTCCGCAACCTCTCCCATGGGGGTACGGATGTAGCCGCCGGCATCCACGAGGTCGATCAGGTAGGAGGCGACGAACTTGTCCAGCGGGTCGGCGAATGCAAGCTGCGCCTGCCCGTTCAGGTGGCCGGCAAGCGAGACGCCGGCCGTGGCTGTCGCGAGCGGGTCGTATTCCTCGCCCACCGGCGCAGGCCCGGATGGGGCGCTCCACTCGCCCCCGCCCGCATCGTAAGAGAACGAGGGAGCGTCGCTTTCGTACAGCGTGTCGCCGGGGCTTTGCGGCTCGTAGTCCTGGTTTATTTCAATGGCATTGCTATCGCGGGCGTCGAAAGCGGGAACATCCGCCTCGCCATTGCCGTTAACACCCATCTCATGGCCGGCGTCGGGCGCAGCCTCATCCCCGCCGGCGGAAAGGAGGGGATTTTCGCGGATTTCGTTCTCTATGTAGGACTGAAGCTCGATAGCGGAAAACTGCAAAAGCTTGATCGCCTGCCGCAGCTGCGGCGTGATCACAAGCTTCTGGGTTTGACGCGGCTCAAGCCTTAGATGGAGCACCTGTGTCCCACCGGTTAACGAACGCTCTGCTTACGGCCCATCGCGCGAGAACATATCCCCAAGGTAGACGCGCTTAACGTCCTCGTTCGCGACCACCTCGGCTGGACTGCCCTCGGTCAGCACCTGGCCATCGTAGATGATATATGCGCGGTCGATTAAGTCCAGGGTTTCGCGCACATTGTGGTCGGTTATGAGGACGCCAATGCCAAGATCGGTTAAATGACGCACAAGGACCCGGATATCGTTGATGGCGATGGGGTCGATGCCGGCGAAGGGCTCGTCCAGGAGCATGTAGGCCGGCCGGCTCGCGAGCGCGCGCGCGATTTCGCAGCGCCGGCGCTCGCCGCCCGAAAGCGCGATGGAGGGAGACTTGCGCAGGCGGCCGATCTTGAACTCCTCCAGAAGCTCGTCCAGCCGCCGCTTGCGCTCCTTCCGGCTGGGCTCGGTCACCTCAAGAACCGCCATGATGTTGTCCTCGACCGAGAGGCCCCGGAAAATGGATGCTTCTTGCGGCAGGTAGCCGATGCCGAGCCGCGCCCGGCGGTACATGGGCAGCTTGGTGACATCGTAGCCGTCGATATGGACCGAGCCTTCGTCCGGCTTGATGAGGCCGGTAATCATATAGAAGACGGTCGTCTTGCCGGCGCCGTTGGGGCCAAGCAGGCCCACGGACTCGCCGCGCTTCAGGTTAATGCTTACACCTTTAACGACCATGCGCTTCTTGAAGGTCTTCTTGACCCCCCGCACGGTGAGCCATTCGCGCTTACGCCCCTGTTCCTGCTCTCTGCCCCGGGCCTCGTGGACAGGCTGGGCGCGGAACCGTGCCTGAGGCTGGGGTTGCGGCTGGCCGGGCCTGGACTGGCGTCTGTCGAGGATTGTCATATGGATTAGCTTTCAAACCGCTAGTGGTTTTCCGGTTGCCAGTCCTGGATTTGGGAAGGAACAGGGGCGGGTGCCGCGCTTTCCTTTGGCGGCGCTGGCTTGCGGGCAGGCTTCGCAGGGGCCGCAGAACTCTTTTTGGGCTCGCTTGCGGGGGCCGGCTTACGATCAGTCAAGGGATTTATCAGCTTGCCGTCCGCCCCCGTCTCCTGCTGGAAAATGGCCCGGATTTTGCCCGGCGTGGCAGCACCTGAACCCGGCTCGCTACGCACGAGGTTCGTCTTGCCGGTATTAAGATCGATTTCAAGCTTCGTGCCTTCCAGCACATTCAAGCTTTGCTTGAGCACAACTTTCTTGCCCGTCATTATAACTTTCTGGGCATTTACGTCGTACACAGCGTCGTCGCCGGTGGCTTCCTGGCCGTCCTTGGTGCTCGTCACCACGACTTTGCCGCCAAATGCGTGGATGCGCTTGATCTGGCCGCTCGAAATAGGATCGCCCGGCGCGCTTGCGCTGGAACTCTTCACGGGCTTGGCCGTTTTGGCGGCGTTCCCGCCTTGGTCCGCCGCCTGGGGCTGATTGGCGGTTTCGTAAAACACCTCAAGCCGTGGTGCCTTCATATTATTATCGCCCTGGGTCACCGAGACGTTGCCGATGAAAATCGCCGTATGCCTCTTGTCGTCGACCTCCAGCCGCTCGGATTCGATGTCGATGGGCTTTTTGGAGTCTCCGCCGCTCAGGCCGCTGAAGCCGCCTATGGGGCTTTGCGCCCATGCGGCCGGGCAAGACAGCGCAAGCACCGACGCAAATGCGGCAGCGGCTTTCAAAGCCAGTCTCCGCTTCATTCCCTTACGCCGGCTACTTCGTGCCATCCGGATTGCCTGTATCATCGACCGTAACGCCAGCACCGGCGGCAAGCCCACCGGCCGCGGACTGTCCCGCAGACGCCGCTTCGGGCTCCCGTTCGATATGCGTGCGCACGTTGCCCTCGAAAATGGCGCGATTTTCGCTCCAGTTCAGCGTCATACTCTCCGCATTAATCGTGCTCTCATGAAGGCGGACCAGGACGGGTGTCTTGGAGATCATGGTTTGGGCCTTCATGAAGGCTGTCGCTGTCTGAAATGTGGCGCTCATGCCGCCGTCATGCGTTACCGTCACGCCGTTGCCGAAGGCGATCTCCTCCGCCTTGCTGTTATGCGTGGCATCCGGCGCGCTGAGCGTGGTTATCTTGCCGTCCGCACCCGTCATTTTGCCACGCACCACGGCAAGGTACATAAGATCGGGGCTATTGAAGGCCTGCTTGCTCGAGTCGGCGGTTATGTCGTAGGGCTCTCCCCTGTCGTTCACCCCTGTGACGTGGGGTTTGATTATCTCAAAAGTGCCCGCCGTGACGGCTACGCCGCGCGCTGTCAGCGTGCCGCGCCCATTATCCACGGACGTTTTCAGAAACGACGGCAGCACGTAGAGGCTCAAGATCAGCGCGGCCACAAGTGGAAGCACGCCTTTAAGGGCAAGCACGGTCTTGCTGTGCGCACGCGCGCGGCGGAACTCCGCTTCCCGCCGGTTGTCGCGCGGAAGCGCCCGCGAGGCGCGCGTGAGCCTGCCATCTCCAAGGTCCGGCGTTGCCGCATATGCCATGGCTACCTGCTTTCAACCCCAGGCGCGATTTTAGTGCTTAAAGATGTCGGTATCGTCTTGCCATCCTTTTAGGTCCAGCTCCGCCCTGTAAGGCAGAAAGTCGAAGCAGGCTTGCGCGAGGCCAACCCGGCCCTCGCGCTCCAGCAGCGCGTCGAGCTTCGCCTTGAGCCCGTGAAGATGCAGCACATCCGAGGCGGCATAGTTCAACTGCTCCGGCGTAAGCACAGGCTGGCCCCAATCGGAAGTCTGCTGCTGCTTCGAAATCTCCACGCCCAAAAGCTCGCGGCACAAATCCTTCAGGCCATGCCTGTCCGTAAAGGTACGCACGAGCTTTGCGGCAATTTTAGTGCAGTAAACGGGGCGTGTGTCCGCTCCCAGATAATGCCTGAGGACAGCGATGTCGAAACGGCCGAAATGGAAAATCTTCAGGACATTTGGATTTTCCAGGAGCGCCTTGAGGTTCGGCGCGTCATAGCGGCCTTTTCCCAATTGCACCAGATGCGCGTTGCCGTCGCCAGCCGATAGCTGCACGACGCATAGCCGGTCGCGGTGCGGATTGAGGCCCAGCGTCTCGGTGTCGATCGCCACGGCGCCGCCAAAGTCAACGTCCGGCGGAAGGTCGTTCGGATGAACGGATACAGTCATTAAAGCCCGGCCATTCTCTTAGAGGTTCTTCTGGGAAGAAGGAGCCACAAGAAGGCTGCTCGCGCAACACTAAGATTGAAGCGCTTGCCGCACCCGCGGGCACGCCCGCGCACCGGAGCCAATTTAGGAAGGATGGCCATTTACCGCGAACTTGGAAGCTACCGCCCCTTTTCCGATTCTATGCGCACCATCTCGGACGAGACCCAGCACAAGACGACGGCCAGCGCATCCGCTGGCCGCATGCCATGATCGACCGCGGCCTCGAAGCCGTCGATTAGATGCGATTGCAACAGTTCGGCTGCCCTTTTAGGTACCAGCGGCTCCGGATGGCCGGGGAAAAGCGCTTCGATGTCGCTTAGCGTACAGTGCGGGTTACGTACTAGCATTTGTCTATCCTGATTGGTTCGGTGGAGCCTGGAAGCGGCCGGATCGCGTCTAGGTTTCTTTGAAGCTGCTGACGGTTCCCGCGATGTAGCGGCCGCATTGCACAGCCGCGTCTTCCAGCGTAATCGCAAGCTCCGTGAGCCCGGCCCCCTCGGCTTCGTGGCTGAGGTAACGCAACGCCATCAGGATGCCCTCTACGTTATTGGCATCGCCGGCCGTCTTCATCCCCGGATAACGACCCCTGCTGCGGTGGAAATTAGGCCGCGCGCAAAAACCCGATTCTTTCGTCATAGCTGGGAACATTCTCGCCATAGTTGATGACAGTTTCATAAATGCCGGTCGTCCGCCTGACTTTCTCAAGCACTGTTCCGGACACATGCAGCATGCCGGCTACGATCTTGTAGCCCTCCTGGCTTTTGCCGGGCTCGCCCAGCCATTCGATATCCCAGCCGTTGCGGATGAAAATGTTGCGGCAATAAGCCGGATACATGACGCCGGCGATGCTGGCGATGCCATGATCCAGGGCGAATTCCAGATAGCCGATGACGAGTTCCTGGACGATCCGCTTGCGCATTTGCGGGCTTAAGCTCTCGTCGACGCAAAAGCGGCTGCCTTCCCAGATTTCAGCGCTCTTGGGGATCTTTGCCTTGGTTACGAGGTGCGGAAAAACCTCCTCCAGCATATAGGGGCGGTCGGTCGGATAGAGCCGCGAGGAGCCGCGGGCTTTTCCCTCCAAATCCCGCCAGACGAGATAATACGCCGCGGGATTGTCGTACTGGTCGTACTCCATGTTGCGGATTGCCGGAACGTTCCAGCCCTGCCGCCGCACAATACATTCGTGCCTCAGCCTGTGCTGCTCGCAGATCGGATTGCCGCGAAAGAAGTGACTGGTGCTGATGGTTACGCAGTCGATCATCGGCGCGCCCTCGATAAACGGATTTACCGGGGCAATGGAACCATCTCTTAAGCCGCGCTATCAGCTAGCAACCTTGATAGGGGTCAGCCTATGCAGGAAGGTAGGATCAGGCCGTGCCGGATGGCCTTGACCGTGGCCAATGTACGCTCGTTGGCCTGAAGCTTCTTGAATATATTGTTCATGTGAAAACGTACGGTCGCATGGGAAACACCGATCAGTTCAGCGATTACGGCATCGCTTTTTCCTTCCGCGGCCCAGAGCAATATCTCTTTTTCCCTTGCACTTAAATGCACCTGCCCCAAATTGCTTGGAGCAGCACGATCATCTTTTCTCATCAGCTCGGTATAGGCCAGATGAAACTGGTATGACAAGGCGCGTAGCTTGCCCAGCAGGTTCGCATCCGGGCGCACGCCGCCGGCACTGCTGGCCATTCCCACCCCCGCCAGCTCGCCGTTATGGCCGCAAAGCGGGATGGCCAAGCCTTCGAGAAGCCCAGCACTCCTGGCTTCGTTCATCACCTTTTTTTCTTCCCGCCGAAGCTCGCGGGCTTGCGTAACCGAGGCCCACGTAAACGGATTGGAGGTCATATAGCCGTATCGAGGAACCGGATCGATCCTCTCATAGCCATTCGCTTTGTAATAAGACATCCAATCGTCTGGGTAGTTTTCAGCTACGCCGTGGCCTGCATCAAGACCAAGTGAAGGGTGCGCGGTAATCAGGCTGTAGCAGAACCGATCATATCCGAAACTTCTTAGTGCGTCTCCAAACAAAGTGGAAACTTCCTGCGAAGACTTTGCCAGGTTTGTTTTCTCGATAAAGCTCTCAATCGAACAGCTAGCCATCTTAATTTACGCCCGCGTTAGTTGAAACCTCAGCGGACGGACAAACAAACGTGAAGCGCAGATGTCCGGGTTTGTAGTGTAGGCGATGCATTTGTGTTGCTTCAACGGTTGTTGCATTGCCGATCTAAGTCCATTGCGAAATTGGAATAGATATCCCTCATTAAACTAATTAGAAGTGTGCACTCAGTCACACAACTTTGGGGGATGTGCTTCGTATTCTCTTTTATTGTTCTGGCAATGGCGACTTTGGGGCCAATGAGAGGCGTGCGGACCGGCGGTAATGAATTCAGCCCCCCATACTGCAATCCAGCTTAAGCTTTACAACGGCTTGCGGGGAATTTTCTGGAACAGCTTATGACTTTCGCCCTGCCTCGGTTGCAGGACATCTACGCCAAGGTGATCGGCACTGGGCGTCAGGCTGCAACCTCCGGAACGGTTCATCGAATCCCGGCCGGGGTGAGCAGTCCAAACAATCCGCCGGGACCGCGTCTCCGTGGTGCGGGCGCATGCGTGTGCGCGTGCCGATGCCTCGCCTTGGCCTGATCCTTGTCTTGATCCTTGTCCTTATCCGCTTCCATAAGCGAGTGCCGGACGGGGATGAAATAGACGGTTTTGTCGAGTTCTCCGCCTTGCGGGCAGAAATCGCCTTCGCCCGTCTCCAGCGTTTCGCTCGTAAGCCCCGCCCCCTTGAGGCGCAGGCGCAATTGCTGCAGCTTATCGCTGGTGTCCTTGGCGTTGGCGATCATGCCGCTGTCCGCCAAATGCGCTTGGCCCTCCGCTTGGCACCAGTAGCGCGTCCAGCCAAAGGTGCTTGTAAAGGCCGAAATCTTATAGCCCGTTCCGCTCTTCGCGATTTCGAGCCGCCCGGACTGGCTGCGCCATTCACCTTCGAAGCCCTCGCGGTCCGGCTCGAAGGCGTTCAACACCTTGATGCGATCCGCGATCCGCGCCTTCAGCTCCTTGATCGCCGCGGCGCGGCCGTAGCTCCGGCCCTCTCCGCGCTCGCCTTCCCCTTTGGAATCCGCCTTTGGCGTGGCATCGTTGAGAAGGTAGTCCACGCCTTCCAGGGAACCTTCGTCGTAGGCCCGCTGATCGTTGCGCAGTGCCACGGTGCTATACCGGCCCGCGCGCTTGATCGCATCCCAATAGGCCTTGTTCATTTCGGAATCGCGATCCGACAGTTCCTTGTCCGAGCAGATAAGATGCTCCAGGAGCGCCTTCCTGCGTGTTCTGACACGCTGTTCCTGGCGCCTGGCAACTTCCTGAGCGTCAAGCTCATGCAACTCCGATTCCGGGAGCCTCAGTTCTTCCGGCACAGGCGTGCATCCGGAAGAGGACGAGGCCGCGAGAGCTGGCCCGGCGAGGATTGAAAGCGCGATGGCGGCGGCGGCTGTATAGCGCATGGACATTTCCGGTATGCGTACTGTTCGAACTGGCTGCGCTTGCGGAACCTTGAGGCAGTCCGCAAGCTCCCGTTTCCGGTTGGTTAGCCGGATCAACCCGGTACAAGGTTCATTGGCCGAACGCAAAACCCCATTTAGAATGACTTCCCTTCACCCTATCGCGCGGGACCTTGCGTGCCCCGTCACGACGCTGTGCATAACACGCCAGAGATAAGGCTGGCGCAAGTTTGATCTGATTCGGCATGCCAGCCACGCCGGAAGACGCATTCGCCGGCTTGTTTCTGCAATGGCTTGGCCCGCGAAAACATGCGAGAGGCTCCCGTGACATTCCAGCACATTAGGCTCGCATAATGAATTGCACGTTTACGATCCGCATCCTGTCCTGCCTGACGCTTCTTTGGGCGCCGCCGGCCGCCTGCGCGGCGCCCGAGGTGTGCAAGGCCGTGGCCAGCGACATCGAGGCTTCTCTCAAGAGCTTCGACGCCCAAGACCCGGAGACGCGAATCTCGATAGCGAGCGCGGTTCAGGAGCACCCCGCGGCCGGGCTCGACTTCGGTTCGAAGCTCGATAGCGGCGAGTTGGGCGCCTTTCCCTTGTCCCTGGAGGAGCGCACGCAATTCGATAACGCGGTGGTCCTGATCTACCGCGCCGGCAATTTGAACGGGCTGGTGATGCTGGATGCGGTGCGCGGCACGGCCAGCTGCCATTCGCCGCTTCTTTTCTCGACGGCTTCCGGCTCGCCGCGGCCGCTGAAGGCTCCGGCCCCCGGAGACCCATTCGATCTCTGTCAGAAACGTGGCGTAGCGCTTGGGGCTGCCGCCGGCCGGGCTTTCTACGCCCAAACGGCGAATGATGGCTTCGAAACGGAGGAACTGAAAATCTTCACCCGCAAAAGCGCCGGCTTTTCCGAGGCCTGCACCATCGGCGCAAACTACGAGTTGGCCTACGAGGCGGCGGAGAGCTTCTGCAAGGAGCCGGCGCTTTGTTCCGCGTTCGCGGCCAGGGCGGCCAAATGGGCCGGCGAATTCAGGGCGGCCAACGGAGCGGTGAACGATGCCGCTCTGGCGCGCGCCGCCGGAAGCGGCATGCCGCAGGCCGCGCCGGGCGAGCTTCCTCTGTTGGGGGCGGCCCAAAGCAAGCTCGCTCCGCAACCGTTCCGCTTCGATGGCTCCGGAGTCTGGTTTGCCTTCAAGGGCGATCCGCGCGTGGATTTTGTGCGTATCGGACCGGCAGCCGAGGGGCCGGCCGGCATTGCGAGTTGGAAGGCTTTCACCCTGATCGCCCTCTATAAAGGCGGCCAGCCGGCAGCCAGTTTCGTCATAGAGAAGCGGCGTACCGCCTTCAAATCGCTCTCCATGACCGGCCCAGAGAAATGATCTGAAAGATGGCGCGGGCCAGTACCCGCGCCATGGCCGGAGACTTCGTTTGTGAGCGGAAATTCCGGTTTGGGAGACCCGGCCAACTCCACTTCTTTTCCCGGATCAGGAATTGCCTTCCGCCTCTTTCCTTACAGGCAAGGTGAAATACAGCTTCGTTCCCTCGCCGGGCTTGCTTTCCGCCCATACTCTGCCGCCATGGCGCATGACGATGCGCTCGACGATGGCGAGGCCGATGCCGGTGCCCTCGAATTCCTCGACGCCGTGCAATCGCTGGAAGACGCCGAATATCCTATCTGAATATTGCATCTCGAATCCGGCACCGTTGTCCTTGATGCAATAAACGTTCTCATTGCCATCGGTTCGCCCGCTTATATTTATGGTGGCATGGCCGGTATGCTTGGTGAACTTAATCGCGTTCCCGATTAGGTTGGTCAATACCTGACGCAGCATCGCCTTGTCGCCCAGCGCGGGGGGCAGCGCGCCAAGCTCCACTTTCAAATCGCGCCCTTCCATCGAGGGCTCAAGCTCTTCCAGCGTTGCTTTCACCAGATCGTCTATATTCACCGGCTCTGGGTTGAGGTCTTTGCGTCCCGCGCACGATAAGGCCAGAATGTCGTCGATCAACTTCCCCATGCTGGCGACATTATTCTGTATGACAGTAAGAAACCGTTTGCCTTCGTCATCGAGTTTATCTCGATACCCCTCAACCACGATGTGCGAGAAGCCATCGATGGCGCGGAGAGGTGCGCGAAGGTTGTGCGACACCGAATAGGAAAATGATTCCAGGTCTGCCGTGCGCTCCGCCACGCGCTTCTCCAGGTCCCTGTTTAACCCTAGGACCTCTTCCTGGCTTTCCCTGAGCTTGGCGGTGCGCTCCTCCAGAAGATCGAGGTTGCGCGAATTGACGAGAGCGATCGCCGCCACCTCGCCCAAGGCCGAGGCGATGGTGGCGTCGTACTCGGTGAAATCCCCGTCCTTGTTGGCCAGCCCCATGAGCCCCACCGTCTCCCCCCCGACATTGAGCGGAGCGAACATGACGTTCTTTAGCGCGACGTGGCCGGCAGGCATCAACTTGAGCCACTCGGACCCCATGAAGTCGTTTTCGTACACTGGCACGGCCTTGTGAATCGTCTCGGCGCGCAGACCCCGGATCGGCATTGGCAGGTTGGGGTCCACCGTACAAGGCAATCCTCCCGGCTCAAGGAACTGGAGATCGATTTCGGCACCGTCGCTAAGCAGGGCGACGTAACCGCTCCTGGCGCCGGTAATGCCGCAGGCCTCGTCGAAAATGACACGCGCGGCGGTCTCGAACTTCCGATGAGCTAGAACCGCCTTCGCCGCGCGCCACAGGGCAGCGAACTCCTTGGGAGTGAAGCTGGTCAATTCCGCCTCGGCCCGGGACCGCCGCGCCACCTCGGCGGCCAATTCCGCTTGTTGCCGAAGGATCAGCAGATCCTGCTCGATTCCATGGCGGAACCCGGCCAGAAGCTCCCGATGCTCATCCGCATGGGCGTTGGGGGTCCGGTCATGGATCGAAAGGGCGCCGTACACCTCGCCAGTTGGCCAAAGCAGCGGGTAGCCCAGAAAGTAGCACAGGCCGGCCGCCGCCAACGGATGGCCGCTCCATTGCGGTTCGGCGCTGAGATCGCGGAAATGCAGCGGCTTGCGCTGTTCGATCACCTTGCATTCCAGATCCAACAGCCCGCCGGCCTGCTCCCGCTCGCGGAACGGGCTGGAGCTTTCTCCGCTGGTGCAAAACACCTCCATCTCGCCCCGGCTTTGCCTGGCGATCATGGCAATCGGCGCCTGGAGTTCCTTTGCCATCAGCCGCAGCATTTCGTGCCAGCGGAGGACGATCTCGCCAGGGATGGGCGGGTATTGCACGGTTTCGGTCATCAAGCGCTACTTCCGGTTGAGCCGCCTGAAAAATATACCCTGGCTTATTGACAGCCCGTAAAGAATGGGAACGCAAAGGGCGTGGAATGGGGGCTCAATGGGTGGCGTGACTACGCAAGCATTCATTGGTTGCCCAACGAATGTTTGCTTAGAATCCTTTGTTCTTCCAAAATCGGTGGGCATCCGCGTTTTCACGGGGGCATGCTTTTCGGAAACCGGGAACAGGACAGACGAGGAACGCGCGCTCCGTCCTCAAACCGCGTCGAGCGCCTGCTCCAAATCCCCGATAATATCCGCAGCGTCCTCCAGCCCCACCGAAAGCCGCACCACATCGTCGCCAGCCCCAGCAGCCGCGCGCTGCTCCGGCGTGAGCTGGGCATGCGTGGTCGAGGCCGGATGGATGATGAGGCTCCGCGTATCGCCGATATTCGCCAGATGCGAGAACAGCTTGACGCCCCCGGCGAGCTTGCGCCCCGCCTCGTAGCCGCCCTTGAGCCCGAAGGTGAAGACGGTTGGTGCGGATCGCGCCCGGCGCCGGCACCATTGTCTACGGCGTGCCACTGGGCTACGCGCTGCTCCATCAGGGCAATTCGCTGCTGGTGCTCGCCGCCTCGCTGTGGGCGGTACAGCGCATCCATGTGCCGCAGGGGGCGTGAGGCGCGGCTTGCCGGGGCGCGCTACCGCTGGCCCGGTGGCGCGCCGGTGGTAACGCAATGTTAACTCCCAAACTTGGCATTTTGTCACTTTTTGAATACGGAAGAGTGTTCTTCGAGTTTGATATAATATAGCAGATAAGTCTTGAATAAGCGTTAAGTGGTCTATCTTATTGATATTGCGTGGGCAATATAGGCCGTACACGGCGCGGTCTTGGTTAATTCTAAATCTTCAGGTATATTTAACGGATGTTTTGAAACGTAGAAATCAGCCCAAAACACGGAAAAATTCGCAGAAATGTGCCTCTGTGGCGCATCAGGTCGGCGCGTTTACGGTATTTGCATTAACCATGATAGCTGCTTACGTGAAATATACCGTTCGTTAAAGCAGGCATGAAGCCGCTAGGCGCCGCCCTGACTTTGTGCAGGCGGTCTGGCATGCCGCCGGTCATTCATTGCAGCCTTGCACATAACAAGTATAATGCGGACTATGAGAGGATCCTCCATGTACGGGATCTTGAGCGGCGGGCTTATCTCAAAGCGGACGCAAAATCGTAGGGTACAATGGCCACTGCCGCCGGTCCTGTCCTGACCCGTTTCCGGGCCACGCTCGATAAGATTTACGGCGAGCGCATCGAGCGCGTGGTGTTGTTCGGCT
Organism: Hyphomicrobiales bacterium; assembly: GCA_003153975.1. Taxonomy (GTDB): domain Bacteria; phylum Pseudomonadota; class Alphaproteobacteria; order Rhizobiales; family Rhodomicrobiaceae; genus Rhodomicrobium. The sequence continues at coordinate 1,746 of PMBZ01000203.1, read as the reverse complement.
CCCGCACGCGGGGCGACGCCCGGCCGGACTCCGATTACGATGTGCTGGTGTTCCTCAAGGACTTCGACTTGGCCGGCCGCAACGAGGAAATGGGGCGGATTTCGAAAATCACAGCGGATATCGTACAGGATACCGGCGAATTGATTTCGGCGCTGCCCTATCCCGCGGGCTCCTACACCGCCCGGACGCCTCTGATGCACGAGGTGCGGCGCGAAGGCGTCGACCTGTGAAAGAGGAATCGGCCCTCTATCTTGAAAAAGCGCGCTGGCACCTGTCGAATGCCCGCACGATCGCCGCCGCCAACATCCTGGAAGTTGCTGCCAGAGAGGCCTATTACGCCGCTTTTTCACGCAGCCGAATGCTATATTTTCGAGCAAAGCGAAAACGCCGCCAAGACCCATAAGGGCGTTCACGGCGAGTTCAGCCGCTTGGCCAAGGACGATCCGCAAGTTCCGAAAGATCTTCTGCCGTTTCTCAGTCAGGTCTACAATTACAAGTCTCTTTCCGACTACGAAGTTGGGCCGCTTGCCAGGATTTATGCCGGCGATGCTCTCGATATAATCCGCCGCCCACTTCGTCGATTGCATCGCGGCGCGGTTGCAAACCGGCGGCGCGTGAAGCCTTCCCTCCCGTCGCAACAGGCTGGGAGCGGGGTTCTGCGCGATCTGTAGCTCCGTCCCCTACTGATGGCGCTGCAGCAGTGAAATAACTTTGCCACAGACGCTGGCTTTAACACAAGGCAAGCAAGATACTTTCATCTCGATGCGCGTGAAATTGGCGCCAACATTAACGGAGCTAACTATATGACAGCAGGCCTTTTGGGCCTTGCCGGGGTTGTCCTGGGGGCTGTTCTTACAACGTTTCTAACGCTGTTTAAGGATCGGTGGATGGCCTCTCAGATCCAGGAGAGGCAAGCCTACTATCTAGCTATTCGTGTGGTTTGCGTCCTCGATCAATATATGGAGTCCTGTGCTCAAGTAGCCTGCGATGACGGTCTGGGTGAGGGCGAACTAGGGCCGAATGCAAACACCATCTTTCAGGTCGAAGAACCCCAAAAACCTACATATGCTGATGATATTGACTGGAGAAGCATCGACGCTGACCTCATGTACCGTATCTTAAGTTTCCCAAACGAAATCGACGATGCTGACAAAGCAATAAGCGGCGAGTGGGATAGTGGAGGCGCTGTGTGCGCCATCAATGAGCGCCAATATCAATATGCGAAACTGGGGCTAACTGCGGCCAGCATCACAGACGAGCTGCGACAACGGTATGCAATCCCACTGCGGACTTTCAGCGAGTGGAGTCCTGTCGAAACGTTGAAGTCTGTGAAACAAAGCCAGGAAAGGCGGAAAGCGAACTTGGAAGCCACAGCAGAACCGCTCTATGACGGGTGAATAGAGACTTGCGGGCCGGGCATTTCGGCAACATTCAGCGAGGCTTGGTTTATTGGTCACTTGCTCCCTTCTCCGGCAGCGTCCCCTCGCGAACGCCGCCGTGTGCAAAGGCAAGCTCGCCAAGGCGAGCTTGCTGTGAGCTGGACAGCAGAGAAACGTGTACTCCCTCATCAAACCCCTTCGAGCGCCTGCTCCAAATCCGCGATAATATCCGCAGCGTCCTCCAGCCCCACCGACAGCCGCACCACGTCGTCGCCAGCACCCGCCTTGGCGCAATCTTCGCTCGACAGTTGGCGATGGGTGGTGGAGGCGGGATGGATGATCAAGCTGCGGGTGTCGCCGATATTGG
>PMBZ01000266.1 GCA_003153975.1 Hyphomicrobiales bacterium | reverse complement strand
TCCATATCCGCTTGCGGATATGGATACTCTTGAGTAGCAAGCTCGCCAAGGCGAGCTTGCGTGGGAGAGGGACAGGGTGAGGGGAGATCCCCTCCGATCCGGGCACTATCGGGCGCTGTGTGGCTAGCCCGCAGAAAGAGCGGACCGAGACGCTTCAAGGGTATCATCGATTGCCGCGCCCGGGAAGGTTCCGGACAATCGCCGGGCATGGCGGGAAGGCGGTGCGCCGATTTTGCGAAGGATGTGGCGTGCTATCCGGTTTCCTTTCCCGCGCTTCCTGTTAGTCTGCACGCTATTGAGCAACCTGGCTTTTCACCATGAATACGAAACTTCCCGTCCTCAGGCACACGGTCGAACTCCGCCACGCCGTCCAGCAATGGCGCCGGCAGGGCCAGAAAATCGCGCTGGTCCCCACCATGGGCGGCCTGCATGACGGCCATCTGTCGCTGGTGCGGCTGGCCAAGCAGCATGCGAACCGGGTCATCGTCTCGGTGTTCGTCAATCCCACGCAGTTCGCCCCGCACGAGGACTTCGATGCCTATCCCCGCAACGAGGAGCGCGATTGGCACAAGCTCGGCACCGTCGAGGCGGACGCCATGTACGCGCCCGATGTGCACGAGATTTACCCGCGGGATTTCGCCACGCGGGTGGACGTTGCGGGCGTGGCCCAACCGCTTGAAGGCATTTCCCGCCCGCACTTTTTTTCGGGCGTCGCCACCGTCGTCACCAAGCTGTTCCTGCAGGCCCTGCCCGATGTGGCGGTGTTTGGCGAGAAGGATTACCAGCAGCTCCTGGTCGTAAAGAAGCTTGTGCGGGATCTGAACTTCCCGGTCACGATCGTCCCCGGCCCGATAATGCGCGAGCCCGACGGCCTGGCCATGTCCTCGCGCAATGTGTACCTGGATGCCCAGGACCGCGTGACAGCTCCGCACCTGTATGGCGTTCTCCAGGATATGGCCGGGGATCTGGCCGCTGGCCGCGAGATGGATGAAACCGTGAAGAAGGGGTTGGCACGCCTCGAAAAGCACGGCTTCCGGGTCGATTACCTGGAAGTCCGCGATGCGGAAAACCTGACGCCCGCCGTGTACCCGCTTTGGAAGCCCGTGCGCCTGTTGGCCGCGGCGTATCTCGGAAAAGTCCGCCTCATCGACAACATGGCCGTTCCATCGCCGGGAGCGCATTGAGCAGGCGGTGCCTGCCCCAATATCTCCGCCCGCAAATGCGGTGGAGCTGGCGCTAGGGGGGCGCCAGCTCCCGTTATCGCGAGTAGGGCGGAGCGTTCCAGACACGGGGCAGGGATGCTGCCTTTGGACGCCCACGTGGGGTATGCCGCCTCGCGATAACGCATTGGGATGCGTAAGCCCCTATCGGTTCAACTTGCAGTTCGTACCGATGCGGACGATACCGATGGCGCACTGGCCGTGGTTCCAGGTCTGGCCGTTGCGATCTCCCGTAATAAGCAGCGGCCACGAATGGCATATCCATGAGGCTGCCCCCTTCATATCGGAAGCATTCGCTGTAGTCAGCGCACACAGACTCACACTCACCCCAGTCAAAATGGTCCGTACGCCCATTTTTGCTCTCCTAAAACGAAGTCAAGCCGCCAGTACCGCGCGACCCGCGCTCCAGATTTCAGCCGGAAAATAGAGAGTGTATCTATAGGAGGAAGGGTCAATGATTCATTTGTCTACAAATTGACTGAAACTAGGATATTTCCGCCCAATTCCTGATGCCGCCAAAATTGCATGAACGCGGCAAGTATAGGATATCATTAAAGATATTTCATGCGCTCAAGTTTTGCGCTCTAAATATCGCCCTATTTGTACGCAACCAAGGCGATCAAGCCACTGTAACGGCAAGCACAGGTAGCGCCAAATCGGCCGATGTCCGGAAATATTCCGGGCGCGTGAAAGCACCGCCTGCGCGGGTATTTCCGCGCGGCCTCCGGCATAGGGCCGGCAATTCAGCAAAGGTGGAAGAAGCGCGAGGCGGATTCGAATTCCGCGAGCCGCGCCTTCATGCGCCGGGCGGCTTCGAAATCCTCGCCCCAGCGCGCGGCCTGCCAGTTCTCGTCCGTATGCGCCACGGCCCAGGCGGCGGCAGTGTCCAACTCTCCCGCAGTGTGTGCCAGCGCGATAAGAGCGGAGCCGGTGAGCGAGGTCATGACATGCAGCGCCGTGAGTTGGAAGGCGTTCAAGACAGCCACGGCAGCGCGCAGGGCCGAAAGGGAAGCCTCTGGCTGCGCGACATGCGCAATTCCGGCGGAGGTCAGAAACGCGGCGCCATACCTGGCCGTGACCCAGTTCAAAATTGGGTCCCAGGCCGCGGCCTGCGCCGCAACCAGCGCGGCTGGATGTTCCGCCCGGTAGCAAACGAGGTCGGTCGCGGCGTATTTCAGGATATCGTCCGCAACCTCTCCTTCCCTCTCCGTAACGCCATCTATGGCGGTGTTCGCGAGCTTCGTCAGGGCCAGGCCCGCAGGCGCGATGGTCTCGCCTTGCGCGTTCCATTCGGCCGCGATTGCGTCGGCTAGCGCGCGCCCAGGCACCGCCAGCGGCCCGCCGGCCGGCGTCCTGACCGCACGCCCGTCGAGCAGCACGCCGAAGCCGCCGCCATCCCGCTCCGCTACGCTCGCGGACTTATAAAAGCGCTTCCGGTTAGCCGGTCCGGTAGGTTTCATGGCACCGCCGCTTGTTGCTCTGGAATGAACCTGTCTTGCATCGGACTGGGACTTGGGCCTGCCGGGCCGCTAACGCCATGTTAACCGCCAATTTTAGGTTTTCCCGCAATTTCAGGCAATTGCCGGTCCCCTCATTATGGAACCAATGATAGCGGCTGCTCCTTCAAGAAGCCTTAACGCCGCCGCAAGTCATTGATATCGCGCAAGTACAATATGCCGCCGCAAGCGCCGCCGGCACGAAATGCACCGTTTTATGGTTAATATCAAATCCGCCTATATATTTAACGGACATTTTGAAACGTAGAATCGGGGGCAAAAACACGGTTTGAATCGTAAAAAACGGCCTCTGGCGACATGCACGATTATGACTTTACCATCTTTGCATTAACTATGCCGCAGCCCTTACGGGCTTTTACCATTACTTTACTGTTCCTTGGCGCAAGGGTTGCTCCGCCCGGTAGCCTTGCCCCGGATTGCCTGGGACATCTGCACGGCGGATCGGAAATAGCTTAAGCAAAGCTTCGTGACTTCGCCAGCGAATGAGCGGCGCCGCAAGGTCCTGCAGGCCAGGCGCGTCTTTCTCCCGCACCGGGTCGGAAGCCGCCTTGGTGCTTGCGCCAGCGGGCCGCAGCCGAAATGGCAGCTTCTGGATCCAGAAGCTGCATTTGCCACCCGCCAGCTTACAATAGCGCGGTTGACCCTGTAGGGGAAGTTTACTATGGGGTTGTCCCGCTTGGGTTCTGAAGGAAGTAACCACTTTTGATCGCTTCCTCGGCTATTCCGCACCAGCAATTCAACCAGTCGAGAACTGATGCATCGGATTGCTTGATCAGCCACTCATTCTCGTCAAAGTACCACACTGGAGAATCGTCGCCGTCAGTGCATCGAATAAATTGCCAAGCCGCATCGAGCCGTCCAGCGATAAGAATCGCATCAGGCGGTAATTTGAAGCTTTCTGGAGCACGCGTGTCTCCGGCGTATAATTCTTTTCCTGGGCTAATTCTTCGAGTGCGGACTTCGTCCGTCATTTCAAGTACGTAGCTGTAGAAAACTGCCATATGGTCCGATGTGAAAAGGCGTCCGGATCGATGCCCCATCAACTCCAGGTATCGCCGATATGACAGCGGAAGTTCGATGCCATAACGTTGCTCAAGTTCATTGATTTCACGCGAGTTGCACCCAAGAAGGTCGGTCTTTCCTGCGACTTTCGACTTAGCCATTCTATCGAGCAAGCGGTCAAAGCCGACAGCAACGGTACTGATCATGGCCACTCCGTTTTCATTGATGAACCAGTGTTACGGCCAAAATAAAGCAAACCGGAGCCGATGTCTCTTCATTAGCCCACTGCGTTAGCCGGGATCGTTTCACGAGATCGCCCGCTTCAGGATACGAAAGCAGCAGTCCTTCGAATGGCCGCATTTGAAGTGTGCCAAGTCGGCTCTCGGCCTAATGCACCCTTAGAACGACGCCCACAGCGGCACTAAATTCGACGGCGCTCGGGACCCTAGCAAGTGCGACCATGCCTATCCCTAGGGCGGAGTTACACGCGCATACGGGTGAACTGCTTTCCGGCCGCCCCCGTCGCTTCACCGTCCCGCCTCAAGTTAAGCGTGGTCCGGAAAAGTCGACAGGCAGGTCACAGCGCCGCGCGAAAAATGCCAGTCAAGGGCCGTGGTGGCGATATCAACAGGGCAAGCTGCGCGTGTTGAAAGGCTCTAGTTTTAATTGATTTGCAACCAGCGACAACCTACGGTTGTTTATGCCACAGATGGAAGCCCAACCATCTAACCCCCTAGCGTTTCCCCTTCGCTAGGGGTTCTTCATTTTGTAGGCACCTACCTCCACACGATAAGTTTAGGCGATGGAATGAGGAGAGGCTGTGCGCAAGCTTGCCTGAAGCTTGACGGATAGCACTTTATCCGCATTATTAAAACTGCGCCGATGCTCCTCTCCTCCGGTTAGCACCGCATTTGTATCTGGAGGAGATGGTCGCAGTTCAAGGCAAAGCGCTTGAAACCTTGGCATCGCCCTGCCTTGGATTCTTTGGATAGGCTCCCGCCAAGACTTACAACACGCGGCGGGAGCCTTTTCTTTCGACGGGAGTGAGCAGCTCCGTCTGAGGCATGATTGCATTTTCAGTGTTCGTCACAACCCCGCATAGATTGCGTTATCGTTATACACACAAGTTAAGCGTGTAGCGCTTGCGGGCGCAAAACTCTAAGCCTCGGAAACAAACGTGGAAAATCGGAATGTGCTTTTGGCGGCACGTTTTGGCAGGCGGGAAGAAATCCACTACCACAACGACTAGTGGTGGATTGCATACAAAAAAGCCGCAGGACCATGGGTGTGGGTAGCGGCTTAGATTGAGCGAATGGATGAGCTGATCCGCTACGGCTAACAAGATATCCATCCGTACATCGGCTGCAGCGGGTCGATAGCGGCTGTGCTGGTTCTCTCGCAAAACCGCATTCGCCAAGGTTGTTTCGGGATCCCATTGCGGACTTTTCCGAAAAAAGGCTTGCGGACTTCAATTCCTACTCGCGGTCCGAAGGGGACAGACTGCATCGAGCCGTGCGATCAGTTCATCCCGCAGGGCCGTCAGTGCGACTATACGCGCTTCTATTGCTCCAATCTTCTCCCGCAAAAGGGCGGCCACCTCCGAGCCGGGCGCTTTGGCGCCCCATAAAGCGGGCAGATGTTCGCCGATTTCACTCAAGCTGAAGCCGAGCGCCTGCGCAGTGCGGATGTAGCCGATCAATTGCGGAGTCTCTTCGGGGTAGTCCCGGTAGCTGTTGCCGTGGCGCTCGGAACGGATCAGGCCCCGTTTCTCGTAAAAGCGCAAGGTATCCCGGCTTACGCCGGTGACACCCGCAAGCCGGCCGATTCGCAAAGCATTTTCCTCTTGACCTTGGAGTACGCTCCACGGTTTAGGCTCCGCATTCGTCGAGGTCAACACGGAACGCAGCAAACGTCCCCCTCGCGCGTTTTATGCAGCTTGCGTCCTAAATAACCGGCTGGAGGCCGAACGTGCCATTAATTGCGGAATTGTTCGCCACGCCCCATGAATTGCCAGATGCCTCCAGGTATACGGTGGCAAACGGGGTTTTCTACATGATATCCGGCGTGACTTTCCTCACTGCGCCGGGAGCGGTTCAGGCGATTTTCGCCGATCCGCCCTTTGCCGGCCACGACGAGGCCTCGGTGCGGGTTGTGGGGCTCCTGATTGTGACTATTGGCTGGCTGGCCATGTTTGGCGGGCTCTCGGGTCAGCGGCGGTTTGTCGCGGCCACAGTGGTCAGCCGCATTCTCTTCGTGCCGGCCGTTCTGGTGCCGCTGGCGATGGCGGGCTTGTTCCCGCACGCATTGTACACATTCGCAGCCCTGGACCCGGCGCTTGCGGCCGGCGCTTGGATTTATCTGAGCCGGGACGCGAAACTTCCGGCAGTACGGTACAATAAATGAGGCGGACGTCCGCTTGAAGACCTGAAAGCCCGCATCGCCGCTTGAACATTTTTCGAACCGCGCTTCTTCCGGCCTGTAGGCAACATCAGTCCCCGTACAATTTCACGACCGTCCACATCGGCAGGACCAGGCGCATGGACCCGGGCAGCCGCACAAAGCCGTGTGCCTCATAAAACGCGGCGGCGCGCTCGCCGATCGCATCCACAACCACCATCGAGGAGCCGGCGGTGCTGCGGCGGGCGGCGGCGGTCAGCGCGGTGATGCAGAAGTCCGTGCAAGAGTTCCTATCCGTTCGCGGTGAGGTGCCGCTGCTGGAGCAAGGGCCCGAAGTTCGCTCTAAGGGCTCGACGCGAAATAAGCGCGCCATCTTGCTTGTCCTTTTGTCCGTCTGCTGCGTTGCGGAAAGGGTTACATACCCCGGTATGCGCCCCTTTCCGCGCCTGGTGGACAAACAAAAATCCCGCGCCATCCGGCGCGCTTATTTCGCGTCGAGCCCTAAGCGGCGGCGACGGTGGCGAGGAACTTGTCCACCTCGGCCTTGAGGTGGCTGCTTTCCTTGGAGAGCGACTGAGCGGCGGAAAGGACATTCTCGGAGGCCGTGCCCGTCTCGCTCGCGGCGCGGCTGGCTTCGTTGACATTGGCCGCGACATCGGCCGAGCGGCCGGCCACCTGTTGGATGCTCTGCGAGATTTCGACGGTAGCCAGGCCCTGCTGCTCGATCGCCGCCGCGATGGCGTCCGCGATCCCGGACACGCGGTTAATGGTGCCGGAGATCTCCTCGATGCCCCCCACCGATTCCTTGGTCGCTTCTTGCACTCCGGCAATCTGCGACGCGATCTCGTCGGTCGCCTTGGCGGTCTCGGCGGCTAGCATCTTCACCTCCTGCGCGACGACCGCGAAGCCCCTGCCGGCCGCCCCCGCCCGCGCTGCCTCGATGGTGGCGTTGAGGGCCAGCAGGTTCGTCTGTTTTGCGATACCTGCGATGAGCTTGACCACACCGCCGATGCTATTGACCGCTTGCAAAAGCTCCCCGATGCGGGTGCCGGTCTGACGCGCCTGGGCGACGGCCTCGGTGGCGATCCTGCTCGACCGTTGCACCTGCTCGCCGATTTCGTGCACGGACGCGGACAATTGCTCCGACGCCGAAGCGACCGACAGCACATGCGCCGACGTCTCTCCGGAGGCCTCGGCGACCGTCGCCGAAAGGCTGCGGTTCCTATCCGCCGACTTGCTGAGCGTGCCGGCGGTGCCTTCAAGCTGGGCGGAGGCAGACGAGACGATGTTCACGATGCCGCCAATCGCGGCCCGGAACTCGTCGACGAGCCGCCGCATGTCGGCCCGGCGCTGTGCCGCCGCGCGTGCCTCCGCGTCCTTCCGCTCGGCCCGGAACCTGTTCGCCGCGATCATATGCTCCTTGAAGACGCGGACGGCCTTGGCCATCTCGCCAATCTCGTCGCGCCGGCGCTGGGACGGGATCTCCGTGCTCTCGTCCCCATCCGCCAGCCGCAGCATCGCCTTGGTCATGCGTGCCAGGGGCGACGTGATGACCCGGCCGAGAATGAGCTGGATTCCCAAGATGGCGAAGGCGGCCGCGGCGCCCATGCCCACCGCCATGAAAGCCAAAAGCCGGTAAAGCGCGGCGAAATCCTCGGCGGCCGGAACGCTCGTGGAAAACACGGCGATAACCTCGCCGTTCCCGATGTCCATTCCGCCGGTGTGGCAGCCCGCGCAAACCTCCGTATGCGCGCCCGTATTGCGGCCAAGCACGATAGGCAGGCTGTAGCGGTATGCGCCGCCTGCGAAGCGCTCCACCGGCAGCCCCGTCCGCAAGGCTTCCTCGTCGATGGCGTCGCGGGGCTTTTTCGCGGCCCGGCTGGGCTCGGTTTGCGCCATGTAGGCCGCGACCTTGGGCGACCACACGCTCCACAGCTTGCCGTTATAGTCCCGGTTGCGGCTCTCGAACCAGCCGTTGAAAACCTTGATGGCGACGTTCCCGGAATCGTCGACCCGCTGCTCCATGGCGCTCTCGACGAGGGCCGCGAGCGAGGTCAGCTCGTTCTGCCCGGCGCTGCGGAAGCGTTGCTTCAGGAGCGACAATTCGAACCAGCTCAACAGTGCCAGCGCCAGAACGGCGAAAATCGACACGCCAAGGCCGGCATAGACCATGAAGCGGGCCTTGAGCCTGAGCGACTTCCACCATTGAACCATCGGGCGCTCGCGGTTTCGATTGCCTGCAAAAGGATTGGGCTGAACACCTCTTCCTTGTCCTGCCATGAAACGATTAGCGCGGGCTTAGCCCGATGCCTTGCATCCTACGCATCGCGGAGAAAGACCGCGCCGCCGCAGAATCTCAGCAAGCGCTTAGCGGCCAGCTTCCCTCCCGTGCCGGACTGCCAAAATTGCAACGGCTGTAACATCGAAGCGGTAGCGGACCACATAGCCGCTTTGCCCGAATGGAATGAACCAATCGCGAAATTCGGCCGGCAAACCGGCGGCCATGCGGCCAATTTCCGGGTGCGCGGCAAGCGTTTTCGCGCCCTTGCGGATAGCGCTCACGGCGCGCCGCGCGGCGTCACGGTTTTTCGAGGCAAGAAAGGCATGAAGGCGTGCAATATCTCGCGTGGCAGGCGGAGTCCAAATCAGGCGGGCCACGAGCTACTTGTGCGGAGCGGGAGGCGCAAGGTCTTCACCTGCTTCCAGCCGCTCCAGCCACGCATCCGCTTCATCGCCAGTAATGTGCTCGCCGGTAGCCTGATATGCTGCCCACGCGGCCAAAGCATCGTCCTTGAAGCGCTCGCTCGCTTCTTCGCGCTCAACATATTGCTCGATGGCGTCGCGCATAAGCCCGTGCGCCGATCGCTTGCGCGCCGCAGCGAGGCGGTTAAGGCGTTCTTCGGTTGCGATATCGAGTTCCAGGCTTGCTGCAAGCGATGTCATGAGGAGCTAAGCTCGCCAAATGTTGTCTTGGATTCAGCCTACCATAGGATGGTTTCCGCTTCCAGCCGCGCCAAGTCAGCCGGACGAAGCCGCAAGTTTCGCCAGCGCTTTGTCGAACGTCTCAAGGTGCCAGCCCTTCTGCCGGATGCGGGCATCCCGCTGGCCATGCGTTTGTAAAAATCCGTTAAGACGCTTTGGCCTGGGGCTTGCGCAATCGCATTCAATCCATATGATTGATTGCGATTGGAAAGGAATCGCCATGAATCGCACGGATACCAAAGTGTTGACAGCGCATGTGCCCTTGGCGCTGGCCGAGAAAATCGACCGGCTGGCGGAACGGCTTGAACGCTCCCGCGGCTGGATCGTCAAGGAAGCGCTGACCGCCTGGGTAGAGCAGGAGGAAGAGCGCGACCGGCTGACCCGCGAGGCCTTGGCCGATGTGGATGCTGGGCAGGTTATCGATCACAGGGCCGTGCAAGCCTGGGCCGATAGCCTCGGCACCGGCGAACCGGCGCCGCTCCCGGCCGCCCGGTGATGGATGTCAAATGGACAAGCAAGGGCCTGTCCGATCTGGCGCGGTTGCATGATTTTCTTGCATCCGTGAACAAGCTTGCGGCGGCGCGGGTGGTGCAGTCGCTGACCGCCGCTGCGTCCAAGCTCCCCGCCAACCCGCGCATCGGCAGGAAGCTGGATCAGTTCGAGCCGCGCGATGTTCGCCGCATTTTCGTTGGCCCCTACGAAATGCGCTATGAAATCGCAGGCCTGGCGATCTACGTGCTCAGGATTTGGCACACGAAAGAAAATCGATGAGTGCCGGTATGGCGAAGCGTGGCGAGACCGGCGCGAGCGCGCGAATTTGGCTTTGAAACGCCGCGAAGTTTGCTATATCCGCCGCAAAGTACAGCCGGAGAAAAGAGATGCGGTTAGCGATCATGGGCGCGGGCGGCCGGATGGGGCGCGAGCTTATCCGGATGGTGCACGAGACGGAAGGGTGCGAGGTCGCGGGCGCGGCCGAACGGCCAGGCTCGCCGCTGACCGGCAAGGACGCGGGCGAGGTTGCGGGCGTGGGCCACATCGGCGTGCCCATCGTGGCCGATGCGCTGCCGCTGTTCACGCATATCGAGGGCGTGCTCGATTTCACCACCCCCGCCGCGAGCCTTGAGACGGCGGCGCTGGCGGCGCAGGCGCGCATCGTGCATGTCATCGGCACGACCGGATTCGCGGCGGAGGACCAAGCCAGCATCGAGGCGGCGGCGCGGCACGCAACCATCGTCAAATCTGGAAATATGAGCCTTGGCGTAAACCTGCTCGCGGCACTCGTGGAGCAGGCGGCGCGCGCGCTTCCGCCCAGTTTCGACATCGAAATCCTGGAGATACACCACAAACACAAGGTGGACGCGCCCTCGGGCACGGCACTGCTGCTGGGCGAGGCGGCGGCGAAGGGGCGGGGCATCGCGCTGGCTGAGAACTGCGTACGGACGCGGGATGGGCATACGGGCGAGCGCCCAGGCGGCGCCATCGGCTTTGCAAGCTTGCGCGGCGGCAGCGTGGTTGGCGAACACACCGTGTATATCGCGGGCGCCGGCGAGCGGCTGGAACTTACGCACAGTGCGCAGGACCGCCAGATTTTCGCGCGAGGTGCCGTGGCGGCGGCGCTGTGGGCGCAAGGCCGGGGGCCTGGGCTGTTCTCCATGCGCGACGTGCTGGGAATCGCCTAAAAGCTATGCAGAATTCAACGCTGCGGTGCGTTCCCGCGACTTTCGCGGAGACGGCACTCCGGAATTGGCATTGAAGATAAAGGACGACGGCGATGGAAAACGTACTCGTGCTTGTTCGCCACGGCGAGAGCGAATGGAACAAACTCAATCTGTTCACGGGCTGGCGCGATCCGGGCCTTACCGAAACCGGGACCGCGGAGGCGCACCGGGCAGGCAAGCTCGTCAAGGCGGAGGGCTTCGTCTTCGACGTAGCCTTTACCAGTGCGCTCAAGCGGGCGCAGATCACGCTGGAGATCATGCTGGAGGAACTCGGCCAGCAGGGGCTAGAAACAATTAAGGACCAGGCGCTGAACGAGCGCCACTACGGCGACCTCTGCGGCTTGAACAAGGACGATGCCCGCAAGAAATGGGGCGACGAGCAGGTGCACATCTGGCGGCGCTCGTACGATGTTCCGCCTCCCGGCGGCGAGAGCCTCAAGGACACAGCCGCGCGCGTGCTGCCCTATTACGAGGCGGAGATCCTGCCCAAGGTTCTGGCCGGGAAGAACGTGCTGGTTTCCGCGCATGGCAACTCCTTGCGCGCATTGATCATGCAACTCGACAAACTGTCGCCGGAAGAGATTTTGAAGCTTAACCTTGGAACGGGCGAGCCCTATGTATACCGCCTGAACGCGGACGGGTCCGTGGCATCCAAGAAAATACTCACAACCTAAGAGTTCGCGAGGGGGGAAATGAAAAAGAACAGCCAGCGCAGACCGAAGCCCAAGCTGCCGCAGAGTCCGGCAGGCGGCCCCGCGGACCAGGAGGGCGCGCACGCCGGGCACGAACGCGAGGAGCGCAAAGTCGGCATCGCCACCGGCACGCACGCGGATGTGTTCGACGAAGCGTCCGAGCAGAAGCACGACAAGTGGGTTGCGATCTTCATCTCCATCCTCGCGGTGCTGATCGCATTCGCCGAGACCGGCAACACCGATACGATGAAGGTCGCCCAGCAAGCCGGCATCCAGGTCAACGACAACTACGCCTTCTACCAGGCCAAGCAGATCCGGCAGGGCCAGCTCAAGGTCGCATCCGATCAGTTCGAGCTGAAGGCGCAGGAGTCGCCCAATCTGCCGGAGCCCGCGAAGAAGCTTCTCGAAGCCAAGAAGGCGGACTACGACAAGGAAATCGTGCGGCTGGAGTACAACCGCAAGAACGGCAAGAAAGAGCTGCTGGCGAGGGCCGAAAGCTGCGAGAATCTGCGGAATCTCGCGCTCGCGCAGCATCCGTTCTTCGATTACTCGGGCGCCATCCTGCAAATCGCGATCGTGCTGGCGTCCGCGTCGATCGTCACAGGTGCGCGGCTCTTGCTTGGCCTGAGCGGGGCGGTGGGGGTGTTCGGAATCCTGCTATTCCTGAACGGCCATTTCCTGGTTTTTGGGGAACCGCACGAGAAACAGGACAAGCTGCACGCGCTGGAACATGCCTTGCCGCTCATGCACCGCTGGGAAGCGGCCAAGATCGCCCGATGTCCGATTGAATAAGACTTCGCCGGGCGTGATTGCCACGCCCGGCCTTAATTTATTGGCTACGAACCATGAATAAGCCCGCCAAATCCGTGGCAAGGCCTAAAGCCAAGCCGCCGGCCCAAGACAAGAAGCCTGAGCAAGCGACAGCCGGCACCGCCGCGCTTGCCGCGCCAGAGGTCCGGGAGGTTTTCTCAAGGCTCGCGGCCGCCATGCCCGACCCCAAGACCGAGCTTGAGCATGTGAACCCGTACACGCTCCTGGTCGCGGTGGTTTTGTCCGCGCAGGCGACGGACGCGGGCGTGAACAAGGCGACGCGGAGCCTGTTCGNNAACCACGGCGGGCAGGTGCCGCAAGACCGCGCCGCGCTCGAAGCGCTGCCCGGCGTCGGGCGCAAGTCCGCGAATGTCGTGCTGAACGTGGCCTTCGGCCAGCCCACCATAGCGGTGGACACGCATATCTTCCGGGTCGCCAACCGCACCGGCCTCGCCTCCGGCAAAACTCCGCTCGAAGTCGAACTCGGCCTCACGCGCATCGTGCCGCCGGACTACCTTCTCAACGCGCATCACTGGCTCATCCTGCACGGCCGCTATGTCTGCAAGGCGAAGAAACCCGAATGCTGGCGCTGCGTCATCGCAAGCCTCTGCAAATTCGAGCCCAAACCGGCAGGCGCCGCCTCAAACTGAACGGAACCCAACCCTATGAACAAGCCCCTGCAAGTAACCGGCATCGGCCACGCGCTCGTGGACATCATCGCGCCTTGCGAGGAGGCGCTGCTCGCTGAGTTCGCGCTCGACAAGGGCACCATGCGGCTTACCTCGCCGGAGGAAGCCGCGACGCTTTATGAGCGCATGGGGCCGGCGGTGGAGACCTCGGGCGGTTCGGCGGCCAACACCTGCGCAGGCATCGCCTCGCTCGGCGGCAAGGCCGGCTTCATGGGCAAGGTCGGCCACGACCAGTTCGCGCGCGTGTTCGAGCACGACCTCCGCTCCATTGGCGTGGTGTTCGCCGACGGCGAGGTCAAGAGCGAAACGCCCACGGGCCGCTGCCTCATCCTGGTGACGCCGGACGGCGAGCGCACCATGAACACCAATCTGGGCGCAGCGGCTGAATTCGGCGATTCCAATCTCGACCGCGCGCTGATCGAGCAGAGCCAAATCCTTTATCTCGAAGGCTATCTCTTCGATCCCGAGGAGGCCCGCGCCGCGTTCCACACCGCAGCCGATATCGCCCGGCCGGCCGGCACGAAGGTCGCCTTCACGCTCTCCGATCCATTCTGCGTGGACCGCCACCGCGCCGCCTTCCGCACCTTCATCCGGGACCGCGTCGACATCGTTTTCGCCAACGAGCGGGAGATCCTGTCGCTTTATCCGGGCTCTAGCTTCGAGGAGGCCTGCGCCGCCGTGCGCGGCGAATGCGAGATCGCCGCGATCACGCGCAGCGAGAAGGGCGCGGTCATCCTGCACGGGGGCGGAAGCATAGCCGTGCCGGCCGTGCCCATCGAGAAGCTGGTCGA
Organism: Hyphomicrobiales bacterium; assembly: GCA_003153975.1. Classification (GTDB taxonomy): domain Bacteria; phylum Pseudomonadota; class Alphaproteobacteria; order Rhizobiales; family Rhodomicrobiaceae; genus Rhodomicrobium. Next base: position 458 of record PMBZ01000266.1, on the reverse strand, counting down.
CGCCACAGGGGCGGGCGACCTCTACGCGGCGGGCTTCCTGTCCGGGCTTGCCTCGGGCCGCGATCTCGAAACCTGCGGCCGGCTGGGGGCGCTCGCGGCCTCTGAGGTTATTATCCACGTCGGCCCGCGCCCGAGGCGGCCGCTCGTGGAGGCAGCACGGGCGCACGGGCTGTTTTAGCCGGCATTTTTGAAAACTATCGCTTGAGTACCAGGGCTGTGCAGGTTATGTAGAGGAACGGCGCGGCGATACCGCAAGCGCCGATCCTTTGCGGGGGTGTAGCTCAGTCGGTTAGAGTGCCGGCCTGTCACGCCGGAGGCCGCGGGTTCGAGTCCCGTCACTCCCGCCATCTCTCTTTTTTCTTGCAGCACTATCGAGAGCTTGCAGAGAAAATTGGCTAACAAACCCATGGGTGTTAGCCAATCGCGAGTCGCTTTGCCGCGCCTTGGCGTTGTCTTTT
>PMBZ01000122.1 GCA_003153975.1 Hyphomicrobiales bacterium | reverse complement strand
GTGGTGCGCGCGCTTTGCGGCGCCAATTCCGGGCCTGAGGCCGCGAACCTGCACGGCATTCTGGAGCGGCTCACCCAGTTCGAGGGGCTGATCCAGAACCAGCAATACCTGCCCTATACGCAGTTCAAGCTGCTGCCTTACTTCGCGCGCACGGAGCAGCACACCAAGGCCGCTTGAACAGGCGTCCCCTCTCTTCCACGGAGACAGGGTGAGGGGAGACTCGCTCTTTGTGGTGCACGGCTCCGATGGCGGTTGAAGCTGGGCGGGGATGCAGTTATTTTCCCAGGAGGTGACGCTCCAGCCCGGTTCGAATCTCATGGCGGAAATATTCATCTCCTACGCCCGCTCCGACCGCGATTACGCAAGGCGGCTCGCGAGCTATCTCGAAGACGCCGGCCTCAGCGTCTGGTGGGACATGAGCCTCAAGCCGGGCGAGGTGTTCCGCGAGGAGATCGAGCGGCGCATCGGCGAGGCGCGGCATGTGATCGTGCTGTGGTCCGAGACTTCGGTGAAATCGCATTTCGTGCTGGACGAGGCAAGTGACGCAGCCCAGCAGAACAAGCTCGTGCCGCTGCGCATCGACGGCTGCAAACTGCCCTACGGTTTCGGCCAGCATCACACGCACACGGTGGGCGATTGGCCCGGCGATTTGGCCCCGGTACTAGCGACCGTTGGTGGCTTTAAAACTGCCTCAGGGCTCATCCCAGCCCCCACTAAAAACGCGCAAGATTTCTTTATAGGTGGGGTCGCCGCCCTTAATGAGGGAGCTTACGACCGCGCAATTTCTGATTTTAGTGAAGCAATACGCCTGAACCCTGATTTCGCACATGCCTACTGCAATCGCGGTGTCGCTTATTCCCAAAAGGGGGATGATGACCGCGTTATTGCCGACTGCAACAACGCGATACGCCTAAACCCAAACGATGCGGTCGCATACACCAATCGCGGTGTCGCGTATTACATGAAAGAGCAATATGTGCGAGCCATCAGCGATTTCGATCAGGTACTCCGGATCAACCCCAATGACAAGGGGGCTGCGGCGAATAAGGTGCTCGCGAAGAATAATCTTGCACAATCATACCGAGCCTAAAAGGCCTTATCCGATCTCGCGATTCTCTGTGAACGGCTTGTAAAGACCGGACGCAAGGAATGATCGATAGCGCCCCCCTGTCGCAGTTCAAGCCGCTCGCGGAGGGGCTGCTGCGGCCGATTTATGCGGATTATTCTTTCGCGAACATCCCCGCCACGATCCACTATCTGCTCACCGGCGAGCGGCTGGGCGCGCTCCTGCCCGAAAGCTGCTTCGGAGGCGCGTATCCGAACCCCAGCAAGGTCGTGCTGTTCTTCATCGACTCCTTCGGCTGGAAATTCTGGCAGGAGCATCAAAGCCGGTTCAGGACGACGCGCCACGTCGCGGAACAGGGCGTTGTGACCCCGATCTCGGCGCTGTTCCCAAGCACCACGGCCGCTTCCGTGGCCACTCTGAGCTACGGCGTTCTGCCTTCGCAGCACGCTCTTTACGAGTGGAACGTCTACATCCCTGAGTATGGCGAGGTCATCCAGACCCTGCCGTTCATGCCGCTGGGCAGGCACCCGCGCGATGCGTGTCTCGCAAAGGGCTACGACCCGGCGCACCTCGTCGCTGTTCGGGAAACGGCCCCGCAGCGACTGGCAAAGCATGGCGTCCGTTCGCTACAGTTTGCGCACAGCAGCTACGCCACCTCGGCCTTTAATAAACTTGCCTTCGCGGGCGCTGAGCTTATCCAGCACGATACCCTGGCCGAGGCGCTGGTTCAGCTTGAGGAGGCGCTTGCGGAAGTCAGCGGAAAGGCGCTGTTTTCGTTTTATTGGGGCGCGATCGACCACATCGCCCACGAATACGGGCCGGGAACCGCCCACCACAGCGCGGAGATCGCGAGCTTTTGGCAAACCTTCGATCACGTCTTCTCCGGCGTGGACTCTGCCGATACGCTCTACCTTTTCACCGCGGACCACGGCCAAGTGCACGGCGATGCGAGGGCGACGATTTACATCAACGAGCGCATTCCAGGCTTCGCCGGGTTCCTCCCGGCCAGCCCAACCGGAAACCTCATCTACCCCAATGGCGGCCCGCGCGACGTTTTCCTGCACATCAAGCCCGAGCGCCGCGCCGAGGCGCTGGACCTGCTTCGCCGCCACCTCGCCGATGACGCTCTGATCCTGCCGATGGAGACGGCGCTGAACGAAGGCCTGTTCGGCCCGCAGCCGGCAGGTGCGGAGTTCCGGCGCCGGATTGGCGATATTCTCGTGCTTCCCTACCCCGGCAAATTCGTCTGGTGGCGCGAGCCGGGGCTCCTGGCCAATACATTCCATGGCCATCACGGCGGCTTGGCTGCCGAGGAATCGATCACCCTGATCGGCGCGGTGAATATTCTGTAAGCGCCGTGAACCTGCCCCGGCTTTCTTCCGGCTAATACCGTGCACATTGTCCCGCGGGTCAATAGGAGGATGAGAATGAGGGCAGCAAGGCGCCGGTTTATGGTCCTGTCCGTTCCGCTAGCCGCTTTGTGGGTTGGAACCGCCACTGCAGCCGGTGAGGGTGCGCAAGCCGGTGCGGGCACCGGAATCAAGGACCTCCTGGCCAGGAATGTGAAAGACATCGTGTGCTTCCGCGGCAGTTTCACCGGCCACGGGATCAATGTCCGGGATTACCTGAAGGCCAAATCCGTACCTGCGCCAGACCTGTCTCAAGATGGGAAGCAGGTCATGCGGACGGTACCTGCCATCTACGTCGGTCAGGACGTAAGATCGCTTACGGTTCTCGTCGAAAGGGAGGATGGCGTGAGCGAAAACTGGGACGAGATGCACGGTTTCTCCCTGAAAGTCTCGATGAGGGGCTGGCGCGGCCCCCTTTATACGGAAGGCTCGTGCTCCTGGCGCGGCTCGGATAAGCTGGTCAAGGGAACAAGTGAAGTCGCGGAAGCCAATACCTCCACGCTTTCTTGTCATGTCGACTGCGAGGGTGGCGGCATGGAAATGCGCCGTGTACCAGGCAGCCGGGACGTGATTTTCCACTTTCACAACACGGACGAGGGCTTGCGCATGTCCGGCTCACCGAAAGACGAAGGGTCATACTACTTAGGCGGGTCCGGCAAACCTCTTGAGGAAGCAGCGCCCGGGGAGGAAAAACATCCGGTAGAATTCAGGCTGTCTCCGATGCCGGCAAAACAATGCGAGGCGTTCCGCAAAGAGACCGGCCGGAGCGCCGATTGATTGCGCCGGCGTAACACCGCTTACGCATTGCAGGGGAAACCGTGGCCTACCCCAATGTCGAGTTCTAAAGCGTGTTGCGGGATGACCGCCGCGTTCCCACAGGCGAGGACGGCAAGTATTATCGATCCATTGCGGCGAACTCGTCTTGCCCACCGGCAAGCTCCTGGCCTGCGATCCGTTCGCCTTTGTGCGCAGATCCGGCAATCTGTGTGTGGAGGTGCCGCCGGGCCGCTACCCAGTCATTGTCACGCTGGCGGACGTGAGCGCGAAGCCTACGCAACGCTGCTTCTCGACGAGACGGCCGGAGAGGTCAGCCTGCACATCATCACGCCCTTGCCCGGCGGCCGCTGTCCGCCCGGGATGACGGAGGACGGCGATTATTATGGGCACTTCTAATCTTACGGCGTCACAAATATGGGACTCCCGCTACATGTCTCCTGTTGGGAGCCGCGCAACGCGGGCAGCGTGGTAGCTGTCTCGCAAGCACCACGGCGATCCGCCCATGCAGGCTGGCAATGGAGTTCGCCACATGGCGCCTTACCTGCAAAGTGCAGAAGCGATTGATGTTTCGCGGCAACCCGAGCCGGAGCCGTCACAGCAGCCAGAGGTTCGACGCTCTTGCGTCCGCAAGCCGCGAGCAGTCCCCGGCTGTAGTCGCGCAACGGCTCTTCACGATTCTTATGGCCGATAACGCTCGCAAGCTCCTGGACATACGCCTCAAAACGCGATTCACTCTCCTGCGCTGCATGAAGATCCGTCCTCGCAATCCCCTCTGTGACGCGCGAATCGTTTTCATAGAAAATTCGTTCAGGGTGGGCCTGCTTCAGAGGCTGCGGCTTTGTGACTCAGTAAGAGTAGTGCTGCTCCACAAAAGCCCGGCGCTTGATACTCACAGCTTTTGCCTCCTGCGCATCGCGCAACATACGCTCGCCGCCCGGCTCGCGCGCAGTGCGGCAGGGCGGCGGCACGCCCTTCATGAACTGCCCACATGGCGGGCGTGACCGGGGAAGTAACGGTTGTCCGCTCAGACGCGCCGCTGCCAGACGCCTGGATCGCGCGAGGAATGAAAGCAGGCGATCACGTAGATCCCGCCGGGCATGACGCGGAACCGCACGCTGTGGGGGAAGCGGCGCGGCTTGGCGCGCTGGACTTCGACGCGGGCGAATGGGAAACAAGGTGGGGCGGCTTAAGATGCGGGCCATCTGCCGGTCGAGTTCGCCACGGAAGGAGGCCGCGAGCGCTGGGCCTTCGCGCCTGTGCCAGTCCTGAGCTTCGGCGATGTCCTTGCGCGCAGCCGCTTAGCGGCATCGATGGCACGGTCGAGCGAGTTGATCGTACGGCCACCCTAACACACCGGAGCAAGCAGTAAGGGCGGGCACAGAGTTCAGCGCTGGCGGTTTTCTTCGCTCAGTGAGTGCGGCTGACGCTGAAATCGACCGCGTCGAGCATCGCCGCCTTCGCCTCGCCCATGGGGAAAATGCCGAGCGCATCTTGCGCCTCGCAGCCATAGCGGCGGGCGCGCTCGATGGTTTCCTCGATGGCGTTATGCCGGCGCATCAGCGTGATCGCCTCGTCCAGATCGCCGTCCCGGATGGCGCCGTCCTGAAGCGTGCGCTGCCAGAAGGCTCGCTCCTCCGTGCTGCCGCGCCGGTGGGACAGCACCACGGGCAGCGTGATTTTGCCTTCGCGGAAGTCGTCGCCGACGCGCTTGCCGAGCTTGGCGGCCTCGCCGGAATAGTCGAGCGCGTCGTCGATGAGCTGGAAGGCGAGGCCGATATTCGTGCCGTAGGTCCGCAGCGCCGCCTGCTCCGCGGCATCGCGGCCTGCAATCACGCCGCCGATCTCGGAGGCTGCCGCGAACAGCGCCGCGGTCTTCGAGAAGATCACCGCGAGATATTCCTCCTCGGTGGTGGCCATGTTCTTTGACGCGGCGAGTTGCATGACCTCGCCCTCGGCGATCACCGCCGACGCTTCGGACAGGATCTTGAGCGCGGGCAGCGAGCCCACCTCCACCATCATCTTGAAGGCCTGGCCCAGGAGAAAATCGCCGACCAGCACGCTCGCCTGATTGCCCCAAAGGATGCGCGCGGTCTTGTTCCCGCGCCGCATGTCGCTTTCGTCCACCACATCGTCGTGGAGCAGCGTCGCGGTGTGCATGAACTCGACGCTGGCGGCGAGCTTAACGTGCCCCCGGCCTTCATAGCCGCAAAGCTTGGCCGCGGCGATGGTTAGCATGGGCCTGAGCCGCTTGCCGCCGGAATTGATGAGATGCCGGGCAAGCTCGGGGATAAGCTCGACATCGGAGCGCGCCTGGGCAAGGATGATCCCGTTGACCTCGGCCATGTCGGAGGAAACGAGCCGCAGCAGAGGCTCCAACGCCGCCGATGGGCTGGGGCGCTCCCCTGCCTGCATGACCAAGTTCATGTGTCTCCTCCCACTGGCGATTTTGGGCTCCACTATGTTCCGCGCGCACTTACCCAGTCAATCGCTGAAACGCGGCTTTGCGGGATAACCCTTCGTGGCGTAGTGTCCTGAGCTTGCCGCCACCTGATCGAAAGGCTTGCCCCTTGGCAGAGCTGCTGCGCACGACGGATATTGTTCTCCTGAGCTATGTCAACTCCCTGTTGAGCGATGCTGGCATTCCGCTGCTGGTCGCGGACGTGCATGTGAGCGTGGTGGAGGGGTCGATTGGCGTATTTCCGCGCCGCGTACTGATTGCCGCCGAAGACTGGGAGGAAAGCGCTGCGATTCTCAAAGACGCCGGCCTGGAAGCGCATTTGGCCGCGTCCCCGGAGTGACGCTCGCAAAATTGGTCCCTACGCCGGCCTGCAAGCGCGCTAAACCGTTACTGTGCCGTTAGAAGAGGACGAGAATGCTCACCGATCCGCATGCCTTCGCCAGAGACTGGGTGTCAGCCTGGAACAGTCGCGACCTTGACCGGATATTGTCTCACTATTCGACTGAAATCGTTTTCCTGTCGCCTATCGCGCAGCAGCGCACTGGAAATGGACGCGTCGCCGGCATCCCGGCACTCAGGAGCTATTGGTCGAAAGCATTGGCAGCTCTGCCTGACCTGAAGTTTGAACTCCTTGAGGTGTTAACCGAGCACGAGTGCCTGACGATAAGATATCGAAATCAGCGGGGGCGCTCGGTTGCAGAGACCTTCGAATTCGATGCAAATGGCAGCGTTGTTCGCTCCTTTGCCTGCTATAGCTAGCCAATTCTTGGGGGTGGCCCTTTGACCGGCTCGGCGACACCGCTTATCTAGATGGAAACACACCTAGACACAACCTGCGATGCTTTTCTGAACGGCCGCATTCATGTGCGCCAGCCGGCCAAGGGCTTCCGCTCCGGGCTCGACGCGGTGTTCCTGGCTGCGGCCTGCCCGGCGGCAAACGGCGATACCGTGCTGGAAGCGGGCTGCGGGGCAGGTGTGGCGTCTTTGTGCCTGTCGGCGCGTGTGGGCGGGATCGCGGTGACAGGCGTCGAAGCCGATCTGGCTTTGGCAGCGCTTGCGAAAGAGAACGCGGCGGCAAACGGTTTTGGCGAAAGCTTCGAGGCCGTGGCGGCCGATATCGGCGCACCGTGGAGCTTGCTTGACGGCCAGCTCCGCCGCGAGGGCTACGATCACGTCATGGCCAACCCGCCCTTCCATGTGCATGGCCGCGCAAGGCTGTCCAAGGACGGGCGCAACGCGCGCTCGCGGGCGATGCACGAGCGCGGCCTGGAACAGTGGCTGCGCTTTCTTGCCGCAGCCGCGAAGCCGGATGGTACCGCGACGGTTATTCACACCGCGGAGGCGCTGCCGCGGCTCCTCGCCGCTTTCGAGGGACGGTTCGGCGGCTTGCAGCTCCTCCCGCTCCATCCCAAGGCCGGAGCCCCAGCAATCCGGGTTATCGTTCGCGGCGTAAAAGGCAGCCGCGCGCCGTTTTCCTTAGTACCGGGGATTGTGCTCCACGAGGCGGACGGCACGCCCACGCCTGCGGCAAGAGCCGTGCTGAGAGACGCCGCGAAGCTCTTCTAACAAAAATCGGCGAATGCTCTCGATTGGATAAATCTTGTTAACGCTCGTCCCGTACACATTTGAATACCAGTAGCCCGCGCCGGAAGTTCCACCCCTTATGTTGCAGCGCTCATGGAATTTCCGGCCGGCCGCACTAGTCGAAAGTTTCCCTGCAATTCCCCGTATGGTTGTTCATGAAGATCGATAGCGAGCGTTCAAAAGGCTTCGGGTTCCGCACGCTTTGGGACACGGTCAATCCGTTCCATTCCAAAGGCCCGGTAATCCCAGTAATCCGCCTCACCGGCAGCATCGGAGCGGCCATGCCCTTCCAGCAGGGCTTGACTATCGCGGCCTGCGCGGACGCCATCGAGCGTGCCTTTTCCATCAAGAATGCGCCCGCTGTCGCACTCCAGATTAACTCGCCCGGCGGCTCGCCCGTGCAGTCGCGGCTCATCTACGAGCGCATCCGGGCGCTGGCCACGGAGAAGTCACGCAAAGTGTTCGCGTTTACGGAGGATGTCGCGGCCTCGGGCGGCTATATGCTGGCTTGCGCCGCCGACGAAATTTACGCGGATGCGTCCTCGCTTGTGGGCTCGATTGGCGTCGTGTCGGCCGGCTTCGGCTTTGCCGATTTTATCGGCAAGATCGGGGTGGAACGCCGCGTCTATACCTCGGGCGAGAACAAGTTCCAGCTCGACCCGTTCAAACCCGAAAATCCGGACGAGATATCGCGGCTCAAGAAAATTCAGGAGATCGTTCACCAGGATTTCATCGCTCTAGTGAAAGATAGCCGGGGTTCGCGGCTTGCCACTGCGGGCGATAGCCTGTTCACCGGCGAGTTCTGGTCCGGCAGACAGGCGCTTGAGCTTGGTCTTGTCGACGGCATTATGGACATCAGAACGAAGATGCGCGCGCTCTACGGTGAGGACGTCCGGCTCAAGGTTATCCAGTCCGGGCGCGGCTTTCTCAAGCGCAAGCTGGGCCTTGGCACCGGCACCGTCCTTGCGGGCGCGGACTCTGGCGCCGGCTTTTCGCACGATTTCGCGGCCGGCCTGATCTCCGCGTTGGAAGAGCGTGCCCTTTGGGCACGCTTCGGTTTGTAGGTAGCGCGCGGCCGCTTGGGAGGAAGTTTGCGATGTTGCAAATCTTGGTTTTCGGAGCGGGCATCGCTGTCCTGTTTTACGCCTTGCGCTGGGTGCGCCGCGACTGCGACCGCGTGGAAACCTCGATGCGCAGGATAAACCTGCGTATGCGCCAGGCCAAGCCCGCTAGAACTCCGCTGGTTTTCGACGCCGCCGGCAAGTTCTTCCGTCCGGCTGAATGAGGCTTGCCCAAATGGGTGGAAGCTGCCAATTGATTCAAATAAGAAGAACAATCTCCGGGAGCGAAAATGCTGATAGCCTTCATGGCGGACGTGCACGCGAACCGGCAGGCGTTCAGCGCGTGCCTCGATCACGCGCGTGAGAAAGGCGCACAGCGCTACGTTCTGCTTGGCGATTATGCCGGATATGGCGCCGACCCGGCATGGACGGTGGCCAAGGTCATGGAGCTTGTCGAAGGCGGAGCGAACGCTGTGCTCGGCAATCACGATGCCGCGGTCGGTACCCCCGACGACCGGATGCGCGAGGAAGCAAGAACCGCCATCGACTGGACGCGCGGCCAGCTTGGCGCGGAGGAGCGCCGGTTTCTGGCAAACCTGCCGCTTATCGATACAGGCCCAGGCCAGCTCTATGTACACGCGGACGCGAGTGCTCCGGAAAAATGGACCTACGTGCTGACGGTCGAGGAGGCGTCGCGCAGCCTGCGCTCGACGGAGGCGCAAATCACCTTTTGCGGCCATACCCACAGGCCCGCCCTGTTCAGCGTCACAGCGCTTTCCAAAATGACCGCCTTCGTTCCCTTCACCGACGTATCCATTCCGCTGCATGGCTTGAGGCGTTGGCAGGTAGTCGTTGGCTCGGTTGGCCAGCCCCGCGACGGCATTCCCGCTGCCGCCTACGCCATGTTCGACACGGACAAAAAAGAGATCACCTTTCTTCGCGTACCTTACGATATAGAGGGAGCTGCCGCGGCGATCCGCAAAGCCCGGCTGCCTCAATTTTTCGCCGAAAGGCTGTTCGCGGGGAGATAAGTCTCAATGGCAAAGCCGGGTTTGCAGCCGGGCAGCACCCTGGACGGGTTCCATATCGAGGAACTGATCCACAGGGGCGGCATGGCCCGGCTTTGGAGCGTCACCAGGCCCGGAACCGATGTGCCACTTCTGATGAAGGTTCCGATCCTGGGTGAGGGTGGCGACCCCGCCGCGATCGTAAGCTTCGAGATGGAGCAAATGATCATGGCGCGAATTTCGGGGCCGCATGTGCCGCACTTCGTGGCGGCGGGCGACTTCGCGGTGCACCCTTACATCGTCATGGAGCGCTTGGCCGGCAAATCGCTACTGCCGCGGCTTGCGAACCTGCCGCTACCTTATGAGGAGGTTGCCGAGATCGGCTGGAAGGCCGCGACCGCGCTCGAAGACCTGCACCGGCAGCATGTGATCCATCTCGACATCAAGCCCAGCAACATTCTCTTCAGGCCCAGCGGCGAGGCGGTGCTGATCGACTTTGGCCTTTCCCGGCATACCCAGTTGCCGGACCTTATGCAGGAGGAGTTCCGGCTTCCCTACGGCACAGCGCCGTATATGGCGCCGGAGCAGCTTCTGGGCGTGCGCCACGATCCGCGCACCGATCAGTTCGGCCTTGGCGTCCTGCTCTATTTCTTCTCGACCGGCGAGCGCCCCTTCGGCGAAAGCGAGCGCATGAGCACGATGAAGAAGCGGCTTTGGCGCGATCCGAAGCCGCCCAGGGCCTTGCGGCCGGACTATCCGCCGTGGTTGCAGGAGATCGTGCTGCGCTGCCTCGAAGTGGAACCGGCGTGGCGCTATCCAACCGCGGCACAGCTAGCCTTCGACTTGCGCAACCATAGCCAGATCAAGCTGACCGCGCGATCAGAGCGGCTGAAGCGCGATTCGTTTCTGACCGTCATGAAGCGGCGTTTCAACCCGGACCAGCCAAAGGACTGGACGCCGCGCACCGTTGCCATGCCGCTGCCGGCCGCGCCGATAATCGCCATAGCGCTCGATCTTTCCGAGGAGGCCAAGGTCACCAACGAGGCACTGCGGGAGGCGGCCTCGCGGGCGCTGACGACGATGCCTGGCGCCCGGCTTGCCTGCCTCAATGTGCTGCGGCAGAGCTATATCTCCACGCGCGATACAGTGCTCGACGAGGAGGGCCACAACAAGCATGTGAACCGGCTTGTCGCACTCCAGCACTGGGCGCAGCCGCTGAAGCTGCGCGAGGGGCGCATCACCTTCCACGTGCTGGAGGCGGTCGATCCGGCGGCGGCGATCCTGACTTATGCCGAGCAGAACCGCGTGGATCAAATCCTGGTTGGCGCGCGGGCAAATTCGTTCGCACGCTCGCTGCTGGGCCGCATTTCAGCGAAGGTGGCAGGGGAGGCAAGCTGCACCGTCACGGTCGTGCGCCCGCGACGTCAGGCAGACGGCGGCGGCGGCGATGCGGAACCCGCGGAGAAAGCCGGGGAAACAGCCAGCGCGGGCTGATGCGCGGGCGAGGGCGTGAAGAAATTGGAATCTCATCCGCGGGGCAGCCGGACACGAGGTTCCAGCATGCTCCGGGCGCACAATCCGCTGTGATTGGAGGATTTATGCGGACTTTACGCAGCTTGTGTCAAGGTGTCGCCCGCCATTTGCAAGGCCGCCGATTGTAGCGTACCAAACCAGCGGAGAAAGGTAAAATGGTGCGGTCGAGAAGACTCGANNGCGTCTACCGTTCCGCCACGACCGCAACGCCTGGCAATTCAGCTCGGCTGAGCTGCTTGTCTAACAGAAGATTCCGGGGTGCACAACTAAAACGGACAAGGGCCGGCGGCGAAATTCGCAGGCGATTGCAAGGGTGCCGGTTGGTGAGGCGTTGGCTCGCGCGAAGGCCGTCAGGCGGCCGGCTTGCGGCCAAGCCGGAGCGCGGCGGGAACGAGGATCGCGGTCCAGAACACGGGATAGCCGAGCCTTATAGCGTTGTAGATGTCATCGTGCCGGCCGGCGGGAAAGACGCTGACCGTCAGGTAGGCAAAATACGGCGCGAGGGCGAGCGCGGCCGCCAGATAAAGTGCCGCCCGCCGGCGCATCGGCGCAAGCAGCCAGTTCGCAAGCCAGATGAGGCCTGCAGACACGCAAAACCAGTAGAGCGCAAGCCAGACCAAATGCGCTGGGGCCGGCGGCATAAATATGTATGAGTGGAACGTGTGGATCTCCTCTCTGGCTCCGGCGAAGGCGGCGAAGCTCAGTGCTGTGGCCGCGGCGATGAACGCCACGAGGCGCAGGGGGCTGTCATCGCGCGCCACGGCGGCGGCACAAGCGACGGCAATCGCGGCACAGGCCGGGAGCGCGCCCCATTGGAACCCGTCGAGCCATTCGATGCCCTCGCGGCCATTGAACCAGCCGATGCCTGCATACCATGCGGCCCAAGCCGCGAGCGCAGCCGCCAGCACCGCCGCCGCGCGGGCCAGCGCCTCAATCGCGAACAGGCACTTCGCTTCCATCGGCGGCTCCGGCTGGTGAAGGAGGGAACTCTATTTCCCGCGCCAATCCGCCGGATGTTTGACCCTGGGCGCACCTTCGCATACAGGCGATTATCGCCAAAGCTGGATTGCAGGGTTGCGCCCGCCAGCGCTATTCTCCCCTTGAACTCCGCCACGGATGGGGCATAACCCCCCAAATCCTTCCGCTCAGGTCATCTCCCATGAAAGAAGTCGTCGCCGAACTCGAACGCCGCCGCTCCGAGGCCCGCCTGGGCGGGGGCGTCAAACGCATCGAAGCCCAGCACAAGCGCGGCAAGCTGACAGCCCGCGAGCGCCTCCAGCTCCTCCTCGACGACGGATCGTTCGAGGAGTTCGACATGTTCGTCGAGCACCGCTGCATCGATTTCGGCATGGAGGATAGCAAGATCCCAGGCGACGGCGTGGTGACGGGGTGGGGCACGATCAACGGCCGCGTGGTCTACGTGTTCGCCAAGGACTTCACGGTGTTCGGCGGCTCGCTCTCCGAGGCGCACGCGCAGAAGATCACCAAGGTGCAGGATATGGCGCTGAAGAATCGCGCGCCGATCATCGGGCTGTTCGACGCGGGCGGCGCGCGCATCCAGGAGGGCGTTGCGGCACTTGGCGGCTATGGCGAGGTGTTCCGGCGCAACGTGATCGCA
>PMBZ01000131.1 GCA_003153975.1 Hyphomicrobiales bacterium | reverse complement strand
GGCTATTTCGCGGCCGTCGAAGAGAGCGAAGAAGATCAAATACGCAGAATGTTCGAGATCAACGTCTTCGGTCTGAGCCGGATGATTCATGCCGTTCTGCCTGGCATGCGCGAACGCCGCAAAGGCTTCATCGTCAATCTATCTTCCATCGGCGGACTTCGGTCATTCCCCTCCGTAGGCTACTACAACGCAACGAAATTTGCGGTCGAAGGCCTATCCGAAGCGCTCTGGCAGGAAGTCGAACCGCTGGGCATCAAGGTGATGCTCGTCGAACCGAGCGGGTTCCGCACCGATTGGGCCGGACGGTCCGCGAACGAAAGCAAGCGGCAGATCGGCGATTACGCCGCGACGGCAGGCGCATGGCGCGATCAAGTGCGCGCCAACTCCGGTAAACAAGCGGGCGACCCGGTGCTTGCCGCGCATGCCATCGTCGAGGCGATGCTGTCGCCGCACCCGCCGCACCGCCTCCTGCTTGGCAACGATGCTTACCAAGCCGCCACCGCGAAGCTCGAAGAGCTGCGCAAGGAATTTTCCGCGTGGGAAGCGGTTTCCCGGGGAGCTGATTTCCCGAAGGAAGCGCAAGGACGGGCGGCTTGAGCCCTAGCTGAGCCAGACCCTATCGGAGCTGAAGCTGCGGCTGACCTTAGCCTGAAACAGTAGTTCGGCGCAGCGTGTTAAGCGCGACGTACTGGCCAAGCAGTCCAGAAAGCATCGAATGCAGCCGGAATTTTAAGGTGGCCAAATGAGCCAATATCAAATCGCCGTAGTCGTCGGCAGCCTGCGCCGCGATTCCTTCAACCGCAAACTCGCTAACGCCATCGTGAAGCTGGCGCCGCCGGAGTTCTCGTTTAAGGAGGCGCAAATCGGCGATTTGCCCCTCTACAACCAGGACGACGACGCCAGCCAGGCAGACTCCGTCAAGCGGCTGAAGCGCGAAATCAAAACCGCCCATGGCCTTCTGTTCGTCACGGCCGAGTACAACCGCTCGATCCCGGGCGTTCTCAAGAACGCCATCGATCACGCTTCGCGCCCCTATGGCGACAGCGCCTGGGCAGGCAAGCCTGCGGGTGTCCTGGGCGTCTCGGTAGGCGCGGCGGGCACCTCCATGGCGCAACAGCATTTGCGTAACGTTCTAGCGTACCTCGACGTGCCAACGCTTGGCCAGCCCGAAGCCTTCATCCACGCAAAAGATGGCTTGTTCGATGAGGCAGGCAGCATCGGCCAGGCCAGCAAACAATTTTTGCAGACATGGATGGATCGCTATGCCGCGTGGGTGAAACAGCACGCTGCCTGATGCCGCGAGAACTTGCGCTCAAGCACCCCAGAGGGCGGTAGCGCGCGTCAGATGCGCTCAAGCAGCCCGAAGGTGACAGCGCCAACATACAGGAGTCCACAATGACACGTAAGATGCAAGCCGTGTTTGTCGAGCAGTTCGGCAAGCCCCTGGTATTACGGGAGGTGGATATCCCCTCTCCCGGAGCCGGCCAAATTCTGGTCAAGACCGAAGCCTGCGGCGTCTGCCACACCGATCTCCATGCCGCGCATGGCGACTGGCCACTGAAGCCCACACTCCCATTCATTCCCGGTCACGAGGGCATAGGAAAGGTTGTCGCCGTTGGAGCGGGCGTGACCATCGTGAAGGAGGGCGACAGGGTCGGGGTGCCCTGGCTCTATTCCGCCTGCGGGCACTGCGAGTATTGCCTGAAGGCCTGGGAAACGGTGTGCGGCGAGGCGGAGTTTGGCGGCTATACCAAGAACGGCGGCTTCGCCGAGTACATCCTCGCAGACCCCAATTATGTGGCGCACGTCCCCAAGGGCCTCTCCGCCATCGAAGCGGCCCCGATCATCTGCGCCGGCATCACCACCTACAAGGGCATCAAGGAGACCAAGGCGAAGCCTGGCGAATGGATCGCTATCTCAGGCGTTGGCGGCCTCGGACATTTGGGCGTCCAATATGCGAAGGTTATGGGGCTTCAGGTGTGCGCAATCGATATCGATGACCGCAAGCTTGCCCACGCCAAGCGCCTTGGCGCCGATGTTACGATCAACGCGAAGGGGGAGGATCCCGTCGCCGCGTTACAGAAGGCAACCGGCGGTGGCGCTCACGGCGTCCTGATAACCGCACCCTCGCTCTCCGCGTTCAAGCAGGGCGTCGAGATGACCCGGAAGTTAGGTACGTGCGTGCTGGTCGGCTTGCCGCCCGGCGACTTCCCGGTCCCGCTGTTCGGCGTGGTCGCGAATTGCGTCACCATCCGGGGCTCTTTTGTTGGCACCCGCGAGGATATGGCCGAAGCGCTCGCCTTCGCCGCCCAAGGCAAGGTCAAGGCCGATATCGAGTTGCAGCCTCTTACGGCAATCAACAAGGTCTTCGACCGGTTGCAGCACGGCGATGTCGCGGCACGCGTCGTCATCGATTTCGGGGCGGCCTGATACGCAAAGGCTCGCGGCGCCTTGACCGGGCGCCGCGATGGGTTCACCAAAAACCGAAAGACAGCCCTGCGCTATCGGCGGTCCCTAAGTATAATCCGAAGCGTACAGGATAGGCGCTGGTAACCCATAATACTATAGAGAATTAGCACGCAATCTGGAGGTGTTCTTATGGAACCACAAGCCATTCTAATCTGGCTCGTTATCGGCGCCGTTGCCGGTTTTCTTGCAGGCCTAATCATGGAAGGTGGCGGATTTGGGCTTATTGGTAACATCATTGTCGGTATTCTCGGAGCAGTAGTGGCAGGGTATTTATTCCCCCGCCTTGGCGTTTCTATCCCCATCGCCGATCCGCTTGTCAGCAGTATCGTTGTTTCCACAGTTGGCGCAGTCATCTTACTTTTCGTCATCGGTCTTGTTAGAAGGTGACGATTTAGCAGACAAAGCCGTATGAAGCACTTCCTGCGCAGCGACAGGATAAGTTTTCCAGCCCACGATTGCCTGGATGCGCTGTAACGCTTCAGCCAAACCATACATTCGCGCCCGCAAAAGGTTATTTGAGATGACGAGTGCTACGCAGACCGTTGAAGTGCCTGTTTGGGATGCGTTCATCCGCGTCTCTCATTGGCTACTCGCCTTAGCTGTTCTTGTTGACTGGTTCACCGACGAGCCGCGCTGGATGCATGTTTGGTTCGGCTATCTTGCCGCGGTTCTGGTCGTCCTGCGTGTGCTGTGGGGCTTTGCCGGGTCCGGACACGCCAGATTCTCCGATTTTATCTGCGGCCCGCGTCAGGTCTGGAGCTATCTGGCCGGGCTCATCCAGTTCTCATCGAGACGGTATATGGGACACAGCCCGGCGGGAGGCGCGATGATCGTTGCGCTCCTTATCATGGTTGCAGCCACGGCGGGGACGGGGATGGTCAATCTGGCGCAGGATGAGGGCGCAGGGCCGTTGTCCAGCGTCATCTCAAAGGTCGAGCGCCCAGCGCGCGTACCGGGTCAAAAGCGTCCGCCTCTGTTAAGCAAACAAGTGCATGAGACCGTCGCGAATATCACGCTGCTCCTTGTCATCCTTCACATCGGCGGCGTTGTGCTCGCGAGCTTCGTTCACAAGGAGAATCTGGCGGCTTCGATGATCACCGGGCGGAAAAGGGTTTAGATTGCCGCCCCGTTGAAGTCCGCACCTGCCGGCGTTGGGAGCACGCGCCGCCACCCGCGCATCGAACGGGATACCGCCGATAATATCCAGAGCATTGTTGCGGCCGGCCGAATTTTCCGGCTCTGATGGCTTTGGATCGCTTGAGGCGTTAGCGGTTCCGCCACGCCCAAAGGGTGACCAGCGCTCCGACGATTGCCACAAGATAATCCGAGACCGGCACAGGAGTGAGGCCCGCCGCAACGCCAATATGAAAGCCAAGAAAGGCACCCGCGATACCAACCAAGGCCGCCGTGACGCTGCTCGCGCGGGTCCCAAACCAGCCGCGCCCATAGCGAGTAACTGCCAAGCCCGCAATAATGCCGATAAGTGTTATAATAATGATGATTTGTAAGGCCGTAGTCATTTTGGCCTCCCAGTTGCGACAAGACCTACGTCTCGATCCAGAGCCTCCTGAAGATCACGAGGATCGATGGCCGCCACCTCCATCGAAGCATTGTAAGCTTCCAGCGTAACATGGATCACAGTAGAGATGCGCCGGTAGACCGGAAATAATAATTTCAGAATGAGTTCTTCTTCCGTCACGACACGATAGTCTCCGGGCGGCAATACCCGGCCGAAGCCTTTTAGCTCGAAGGGGTGGCTGAAGACGACGGTTTTGCTGTGCGACCGCGTCATCATGGGAGATACGCTGCTCGCGTGCGGTCAGTGTCCGGGGAGACGTGGCAAGTGCCGGTAGTGGCAGCCATATGTTCATTCGTGAAACGACGCGGCGGGCATCCAAGACAGCCGTTGCGATGATCTGGTCATGATCGATTGTCAGCAGCGGTTTGAAAATCCT
>PMBZ01000250.1 GCA_003153975.1 Hyphomicrobiales bacterium | reverse complement strand
GGGCCGGCCGTCACGGCGTTCAAGCCGGGCGACCGGGTGCTGATCTCCTGTGTCACCGCCTGCGGCAAATGCGATTATTGCCGCAAGCAAATGTACTCGCACTGCACCACAGGCGGCTGGATTCTCGGCAATACCATCGACGGCACGCAGGCGGAATTCGTCCGCATTCCCTATGCGGATACAAGCCTTTATCCCATTCCCAGCGGCGCCGACGAAGAGGCGCTCGTGATGCTGAGCGATATTCTGCCCACCGGCTTCGAATGCGGCGTGCTTAACGGCAAGGTTCAGCCGGGGAACACCGTAGCAATCGTAGGGTCCGGGCCGATTGGGCTCGCAGCCTTGCTCACCGCTCAGTTCTATTCACCGGCCGAGATCATAATGATCGATCTCGACGATAATCGCCTCGAAGTGGCGAAACGCTTCGGCGCCACCGCGGGCATCAACAGCGCGGACGGCAAGGCCGTCGAGAAGCTCATGAAGATGACCGGCGGCCGCGGCGTCGACACCGCCATCGAAGCGGTTGGCATTCCGGCCACGTTCGAGCTGTGCCAAGAAATCGTCGCACCTGGCGGCGTGATCGCCAATATCGGCGTGCATGGCAAGAAGGTGGATCTTCATCTTGAGCTGCTTTGGGATCGCAATATTTCCATCACCACGCGCCTTGTCGACACAGTCACCATTCCGATGCTTTTCAAGACCGTCGGGTCCCACAAGATCGACCCCAATCTCCTGATCACGCATCGCTTCAAGCTCGAAAAAATCCTCGATGCCTACGAGACTTTCGCGCATGCCGCCGAGACAAAAGCGCTCAAGGTCATCATCGAGGCTTAGCCAACGCTATGCCGTTGTGCGGCTTCCGCGGAACGGCCTTTAAAGAGGAACGCGCCATGACATACGCAAGCGTCAATCCCTATGACGGCAAGACACTGAAAACGTTCAAAGAACTCACAGACCAGGAATTCGAGGCCAAGATCGCGGCCGCCCAGGCTTGCTTCGAAACCTGGCGGCATAAGCCCTACGCCGCGCGTGCGATCATCGTGGCCAGAGCGGCGGCGCTCCTGCATGAAAAGGCCGATGAGTTCGCGCGCATCATGACCCTCGAAATGGGCAAGCGGATCGGCGAGGCCCGTGGAGAGGTGGAGTTCAGCTCCAGGATTCTCGCCTATTACGCCAAGAACGCCGAGCATTTTCTTGCGCCCAAAAAGCTCAATCCAACCGTCGGCGAAGCCCACATGGAGAGCAGCCCGATGGGGGTGATCTTCTGCGTGGAGCCCTGGAATTTCCCCTACTACCAACTGGCACGGGTGGCGGGTCCCCATCTGATGGCCGGCAACGTGCTGCTGGTAAAGCACGCCGGTATTGTGCCGCAATGCGCGATAGCCTTCGAGAAGCTGTTGACCGAGGCAGGCGCGCCAGCCGGTCTGTATACCAATCTCTTGATCAGCCACGAGCAGTCGAACCGCGTCGTCGATGACCGCCGGATCAAGGGCATTGCGTTGACCGGCAGTGTCGCGGCGGGCAAGAGCATCGCGGGCCGGGCGGGGCTGAACGTCAAGATCTCCTCGATGGAGCTCGGCGGCAGCGACGCGTTTATCGTTCTCGAAGACGCCGATCTCGACCATGCCGTCAAGTGGGCCGTCTGGGGACGGATGTACAACACCGGCCAAACCTGCTGCGCGGCCAAGCGCTTCATCGTTGTCGAGCCCCTTGCCGATAAGTTCCTCGACAAGTTCCGGACGGCGCTCGCGGCCCTAAAGCCTGGCGACCCGATGGACGAGAAAACGACGCTCGGTCCCTTGTCCAGCGAGCCTGCCTTGCTGCAGCTTGTCGAACAGGTCAACGGCGCGGTCTCTCACGGGGCGAAGGTGCTCCTGGGCGGCAAGCGTATCGACCGCCCAGGTTCGTTCATGGAGCCCACAATCCTGACGGACGTGAAGCCGGATAACCCAGCCTTCCGCGACGAATTCTTTGGCCCCGTCGCGATGTTCTTCCGCGTCAAGGACGAAGACGCGGCCGTAGCACTCGCCAACGACTCCGATTTCGGATTGGGCGGCTCCGTCTACACCAAGGACATCGCCCGCGGAAAGCGGCTCGCGAGCCGCGTCGACACAGGCATGATGTTCATCAACAACATCGACTGGTCCGATGCCGAACTGCCCTTCGGCGGCATCAAGGATTCCGGTTACGGGCGCGAGCTGGGCGACATGGGCATCCAGGAGTTCGTGAACAAGAAGCTCGTCCGCGTGGCCTCGATGCAAGCGCCGGCATAAGCGCCTAAGCAAATCCGCGATACCGGGGGCTTGCGGGACGATAAGTGCGCCGGGAAAATCCCAATCCACCCGGCTCACTCAAAGTCCAGCGAGCCCCAAGGTACACCGCCGGAATCGCGGGCAAAGCTGCGTGATTTTTAGAAGAGGCAATAATGGCACCGGCGGATAACACATCGGCGATCTCCAGGAATCCCGTTTGGTTGATTACGGGCTGCTCGACCGGCTTCGGCCGGGAACTCGCCAAGCATGTGATCGAGCGCGGTTACCGCACGGTTGTGACCGCGCGCAATCCCGCCGAGGTGAAAGACTTGGCCGCCAAGGGAGAGACTTTGGCGCTTAAGCTCGATGTCACCGATCAGGGCCAGATCGATGCGGCGATCAAGGCCGCGCAGGAAAAATTCGGCCGCATCGACGTTCTCGTGAACAACGCAGGCATCGGCTATTTCGCGGCGGTCGAAGAGAGCGAAGAAGATCAAATACGCAGGATGTTCGAGATCAACGTCTTCGGTCTAAGCCGTATGATTCATGCGGTTCTGCCTGGCATGCGCGAACGCCGCAAAGGCTTCATCGTCAATCTGTCTTCCATCGGCGGACTTCGTTCATTTCCGTCCGTAGGCTACTACAACGCAACGAAATTCGCGGTTGAAGGCTTGTCCGAAGCGCTCTGGCAGGAAGTCGAACCGCTGGGCATCAAGGTGATGCTCGTCGAACCGAGCGGGTTCCGCACCGATTGGGCTGGGCGTTCGGCAAACGAAAGCAAGCGGCAAATCGCCGATTACGCCGCTACAGCGGGCGCTTGGCGCGATCAAGTGCGTGCCTACTCCGGCAAACAACCGGGCGACCCGGTGCTTGCCGCGCATGCCATCGTCGAGGCGATGCTGTCCCCGAAACCGCCGCACCGCCTGCTTCTTGGCAACGATGCCTACCAAGCCGCCACGGCGAAGCTCGAAGAGTTGCGCCACGAGTTCGCCGCGTGGGAAGCGGTTTCTCGCGGGGCCGATTTCCCGAAGGAAAGCCAGGGACGTGCGGCGTGAGCCGTAGCTTAGCCAGACCGTATCGGAGCCGAAGTCACGGCTGACTTTAGAGAACTGGAGCACCTGTAATGCCTGTGAACATCGCCGTTCTAAAGGAAACGAAGCCGCACGAACGGCGCGTCGCGCTGGTGCCATCGGTTGCGGCAAAGCTCGTCAAGCTCGGCGCGACGCTGCACATGCAGGCGGGCGCCGGAGACGGCGTCAAACTGGCCGATGCGGCCTACAAAGATGTCACTTTCATCGCCGATCCAAAGGCGTTGGTTGCAAACGCAGACGTGGTTCTTAGCGTGCAGCCCCCTTCGTTGGACGTGGCCGGCGCCATGAAGGAAGGCGCCATTCTTATTTCCTTCATTTATGCGGAACAGGAGCAGGCCCTGGTGCAGCGGCTGCTCGATAAGAAAATCACCTGCTTCGCCATGGAGCGGGTTCCGCGCATATCGCGTGCGCAAGCGATGGACGCGCTGTCCAGCCAGTCTGCCTTGGCGGGCTACTACTCGGTGCTCCTGGGCGCGACCCATCTCACGCGCATGCTGCCCCGGATTACCACGGCCGCGGGCGCAATCGGACCCGCGAAAGTCCTGGTAATGGGCCTCGGTGTCGCGGGCCTTGAAGCGCTCGCCACGGCCCACCGTCTCGGCGCGATGGTTGAGGGCTACGACGTGCGCCCGGATACCGCGCAGCAGGCGCTATCGGTGGGCGCTAAATTCGTCGAAACGGGCGTGGACGCAACCGGAGAGGGCGGCTATGCGCGCGAGTTGACCGCTGAAGAGAAGAAGAGGGTCGCGGACGTGCTGACAAAGCACATCCAGCAGTCCGATCTCATCGTCACCACAGCCGCGATACCGGGCAAAGCGTCGCCCAAGCTCATCAGCAAGGCGCAGGCCGCAGGCATGAAGCCCGGTTCCGTGATCGTCGATCTTTCGGCGGAAGGCGGCGGCAATTGCGAGGACACCAGCCCAGGCGAGACGGTTGAAACCGGTCCGGTGACAATCGCGGCGCCATTGAACGTGCCATCGCTGCTCGGCGCGGATGCCAGCGAGCTTTATGCGAAGAACCAGTACAACCTGCTCGCGCTGATACTGAAGGACGGCGTCGTCAAGATCGACTGGGAAGATGAGGTTCTCGCCAAGACGGCCATCACCCATGCTGGCGAGATCAAGAATGACGCGGCCAAACCGGCGGCAAAGCCAGCTGGCGCAATCACGGTCCCAGCAACCAACCCAGTCCCGCAAGCCGCGTGAGCCCCAGAAGGAGATCGCCATGCTATCGATAAGCATTACCGGCTTCGTTGCCGTCTATATTTTCATGCTCGCCGCCTTTGCCGGCTGGGTCATCATCGGCAACGTGCCGGCGATCCTGCATACGCCGCTGATGTCGGGCTCCAACTTTGTGCATGGCATCGTCGTGGTTGGCGGGATGTTCGCTCTCCTCAACGCAAGCACGGTACTGGAGCAGGCTATCGGGTTCTTCGCCGTGCTGCTCGGAGCGGGCAATGCGGCGGGCGGCTACGCCGTCACCTATCGCATGCTCGCGATGTTTCAGCCCAGTGCACATACGGCCAAACCCCCAAAAGCCGGTCAACCGGCGGCCAGCCGCCCCACAGCCGTCTAAGGAGCCCGGCATGCTTACCACCATTTCGCAACTGACAATTGCCGTGATCGATCTCGCGGCCGCGTTTCTCTTCATGTACGGCCTCAAACGCATGTCGTCGCCCGTGACGGCGCCATCGGGAATCTTCGTCGCTGGCATCGGCATGCTGGCCGCCGTTCTTGCGAGCTTCCTCTACGCCTTCAATGTCAACGCGGCAGCGCAAGCCCATTTGCCGGTCAATCTTGGGCTGGCCGTGCTCGCACTTGCTATCGGCGGTGGCGCTGCCTGGCTGGCCGGCAAGAAGGTGGCGATGACGGAAATGCCGCAGATGGTGGCGCTCTATAATGGTATGGGCGGCGGCGCGGCCGGGGCTATCGCCGCGATACAACTGTTCGGCGACAAAACCCAAGGAGCGACTCAGCTTGTTGTGACCCTGCTTGGGGCGTTGATCGGTGCGGTGTCGCTGTCCGGCTCGCTGATCGCCTGGGCCAAGCTCGATGGCGTCCTCGAAAAGCCGTGGCGGGTGCGGGGCCAGCAGGCCGTCAACGGACTGGTTTTCCTTTGCACTCTCGCCGCTGGCGGTGCCCTCGTCTTCGCCGTGCAGGGCGGGACGATCCCCGCGATTAGCACGCATGGGTTGATTTTCCTGTTTTTCGGCTTCGCGCTGATCTTCGGCGTCCTGCTGACGCTCCCAATCGGCGGGGCCGATATGCCGGTCGTGATCTCGATCTACAACGCATTCACCGGCCTGGCTGTAGGCCTTGAAGGCTTCGTGCTGCAAAGCCCCGCGCTCATGATCGCAGGCATGGTAGTCGGCGGCGCGGGCACATTTCTCACGCTGCTTATGGCAAAGGCGATGAACCGCTCGGTCAGCAATATTCTGTTCACGAACTTCGGCGAGGTGGCCAAGGAGGAGCAATCCGACATCAAGGGCAGCCTTAAGCCCGTCGAGGCCAGCGATGCTGGCATCTTCATGCGCTACGCCCAAGAGGTCATCATCGTGCCGGGCTACGGCCTCGCNNATCATCGTGCCGGGCTACGGACTCGCGGTCGCACAGGCACAGCAGAAGCTCTATGAATTCGTGAAGCTGCTGCAAGCGGCGGGCGTCACCGTCAAGTTCGCGATCCATCCCGTGGCTGGACGCATGCCCGGACAGATGGACGTCTTGCTGGCCGAGGCAGGCGTGCCCTACGATCTCATCTTTCAGCTCGAAGACATCAACGATGAGTTCGCCACCGCCGATGTGGCGCTCGTCATCGGCGCCAACGACGTCGTGAACCCGGCGGCGCGCACCGAGAAATCCTCGCCGATCTTCGGTATGCCGATCCTGAACGCCGACAAGGCCAAGAAGGTCTATGTCGTCAAGCGCGGACAGGGCAAGGGCTATGCCGGCATCGTGAACGCGCTGTTCTACGGCGACAACTGCGACATGGTCTACGGCGATGCCCAGGCCGTGCTGGTGAAAATGATCGAGGCGGTGCGAGGGCTGGGACTCGCAGCCGCCGCGTAAACGCCGCCCCGGCCGAAATCAGCCGGTTCCCGCCCCGAAACGAGGAGTGCCCATGACACGCAAGATGCAAGCCGCGTTTGTCGAGCAGTTCGGCAAGCCCCTGGTGTTACGGGAGGTGGACATCCCTTCTCCCGGACCCGGCCAAATTCTGGTCAAGACCGAAGCCTGTGGCGTCTGCCACACCGATCTCCATGCCGCGCATGGCGACTGGCCGCTGAAGCCCACGCTCCCATTCATTCCCGGCCACGAGGGTATCGGGCTGGTTGTCGCCGTTGGAGCGGGCGTGACCATCGTGAAGGAGGGCGACAGGGTCGGCGTGCCCTGGCTCTATTCCGCCTGCGGGCACTGCGAATATTGCCTGAAGGCCTGGGAAACGGTGTGCGGCGAGGCGGAGTTTGGCGGCTATACCAAGAACGGAGGCTTCGCTGAGTACATCCTCGCGGACCCCAATTACGTCGCGCGCATTCCGAAGGGCCTCTCGGCCATCGAAGCCGCCCCCATTATCTGCGCCGGCATCACAACCTACAAGGGAATCAAGGAGACCGGGGCGAAGCCCGGCGAATGGATCGCCATCTCCGGCGTTGGCGGCCTCGGACATTTGGGCGTCCAATATGCCAAGGTCATGGGGCTTCAGGTGTGCGCAATCGATATCGATGACCGCAAGCTCGCCCACGCCAAACGCCTTGGCGCCGATGTTACGATCAACGCGAAGGGGGACGATCCCGTCGCCGCGTTACAGAAGGCAACCGGCGGCGGCGCTCACGGCGTCCTTATCACCGCGCCCTCGCTCTCCGCGTTCAAGCAGGGCGTCGAGATGACCCGGAAGCTGGGCACCTGCGTGCTGGTCGGCTTGCCGCCCGGCGACTTCCCGGTCCCGCTGTTCGGCGTGGTAGCGAATTGCGTCACCATCCGCGGTTCCTTCGTCGGCACCCGCGAGGATATGGCCGAGGCGCTCGCCTTTGCCGCACAAGGCAAGGTCAAGGCCGATATTGAGCTGCAGCCGCTTACGGCAATCAACGAGGTCTTCGACCGGTTGCAGCACGGCGATGTCGCGGCACGCGTCGTCATCGATTTCGGGGCGGCCTGATGCGCAAGGATCGCGGCGCTTTGTAACTGGGCGCCGCGACGGCGTGGCCGTCGCTACGGTGCCGGTTGAAGGCAGGCCGATCCCCCAACCTGATCCGCGTTGTGTTTGCCAGAAACCCAGAGGCGGCCCTGCGCTATTGCTGCCATAGCCCATTGCGACTCCGATTTTACCATAGGCATAGGCGCCGCCGTAGATCGGGTTCTCAATTATCCGGTGGATGGTGGCGTAACCCGGACTGCGCCAGATGACCTCGCCGTTGTGGCGCCTCGCGGGCAGATCGAGCCCATGTTCGTGGAAGCGGAGCAATGCCTGACGGACGCTGCCCAGTTCCGACATGTTATCGAAGACGAGGGCAATGGCCTCCTTCACCCGCCGGTCTGGGCCCGCCTTCACGAACCCACCGGCGCGGCAACGATCAGCTCGCCCCTGCGCGCTTTCTCGTTGCGCGCCGGAAAATCTGTCCGGACAACCGGGCAACCTCAAGGGCCGGATTTTCTCCGGCCCTATGCTGCAATTCTGCTACTGCTTCGGCGCGGTCGTCCCTTCGACCTTCGTCTTAGCCTGCTCGTAAGCCTTCGAGGTGCGATCCTTCATATCGGTCCAGCTTGCTTGCGCCTTCTCGCGCCATTCCTTCATGCGCACAGCGAGCGCCTGGGCGTTCAGCGTTTGGTAGGTTGGGGCGGCTTTGAGCTGGTCCTTGGTCGCGTCGATCACGAAGACGTGCTTGCCGTTGGCCTCATCGGATTTGATCGCCTCGAAGGGCACCGCCACAACTTTCTCGCCAAGGCCGAGGTAGCCGCCAACACCGATGACCGCAAGCTCAATATGTCCGGTCTGGTCGAAAACGAGATTGTCGATTTTCCCCAGTAGCTGGCCGTCCTTGCCGTTGACGGGCGTGCCGATGAAATCGGTGCCGAGAACCTCCGCATTACTCTGCGTCTCCAAGAAGGTGGGCGTCTGCGCCGCGGCGGGGCTCACCGCGATCATCAAAGCGG
>PMBZ01000054.1 GCA_003153975.1 Hyphomicrobiales bacterium | reverse complement strand
GGCGCTGGATCGAGCATTCGCGCTCGAACAGGTAGACCACGTTGCCGTGGCTGTCGCCCAGCACCTGGATTTCGATATGCCGCGGATTTTCGACGAATTTCTCGACGAACACGCGATCGTCGCCGAAGCTCGACTTGGCCTCAGCGGTCGAGGTCTCGAAACCTTCGCGCACCTCATCGTCCGAGCGGGCGATGCGCATGCCCTTGCCGCCGCCGCCAGCGCTCGCCTTAATCATGACCGGATAGCCGATGTCCCTGGCGATCTGCACGGCGTGCTCGGCGGTTACGATCACGCCCAGATAGCCCGGCACGGTGGAAACTTTCGCTTCCGCCGCCGCCTTCTTGCTCTCGATCTTGTCGCCCATCGCCTTGATGGCAAGCACGTTCGGCCCGATGAACGCGATTCCCGCCGCCTTAAGCGCCTCGGCGAAGGCCGCATTCTCGGAGAGGAAGCCGTAGCCTGGATGGATGGCCTCCGCACCTGTCTGCCTGGCGGCCTCGATGATCTTGTCCATCACGAGATAGGACTGCGCGGCGGGCGCGGGGCCGATTAGTACGGCCTCATCGGCCATGCTCACATGCACCGCGTCGCGGTCCGCCTCGGAATAGACCGCTACCGTCCGGATGCCCATCCGCTTGGCCGTCTTCATGACACGGCAGGCGATCTCGCCGCGATTGGCGATAAGAATTTTGCTGAACATGGCGGGCAATCCTATGCGGGGCGGGCACGTTATTGTAGCGTTCGCGCTCCTTCTACTCTCAGCACGCGCGAGGTTCAATCCCGCTTTCCGCATGGTTGGCCCGATAATGCCGGCTGCCGCGCCCGCCTTCATGGGGCTCAAAACGCGGCACCTGCGCCTGCCTCCCCGAGGTTCGTCTTGTGAACGGCGCCCCGTTCTTCTATCTCTCTTGAGATGATGACGCTTCTCGAAAATCGTAACGGCGCAGCGGGGCCGGAACCAGCGCCCGCCAAGCGCTCGCTTGCCGGCATGACCAAGCCTGAGCTTATGGCGGCGCTCGCGGCAGCGGGCGTGCCCGAGGCCCAGAGCAAGATGCGCGCGGGCCAGCTCTGGAACTGGATTTATGCGCGCGGCGCGCGGGATTTACTGGAGCTGACCAACATCGCCAAGTCCTTGCGCGCGGACCTCGACGCGCTCTACACGCTGGCGCGGCCGGAAATCGCGGCGGAGCAGGTTTCGGAGGATGGCACGCGGAAATGGCTGCTCAGGCTTGAGCGCCAAGCGCCCGGCGAGCGCGCCCCCGAGATCGAGACCGTCTATATCCCCGAGCCGGACCGGGGCACGCTCTGCATCTCAAGCCAGGTCGGCTGCACGCTCACCTGCAGTTTTTGCCACACCGGCACGCAGCGGCTCGTGCGCAACCTGACGCCCGCCGAGATTATCGGGCAAATCCTCGTTGCCCGCGACCGCATCGGCGACTGGCCCGGCGCCGCCGCTCCCGCCAGCAGGCACGGCATCCCGGACGCGGAACGCAAGATCACCAACATCGTGCTGATGGGGATGGGCGAGCCGCTCTACAATTTCGATAACGTGAAGGCCGCCATCGCGGTGGCCGCCGACCCGGACGCACTCGCCTTCTCGAAGCGGCGCGTTACGCTTTCGACCTCGGGCGTGGTGCCCATGATCGGGCGCGCGGGCGCGGAGATGAGCGTGATGCTCGCGATCTCGCTGCACGCGGTGCGCGACGAACTTCGCGACGAGCTGGTGCCCATCAACCGCAAATACCCCGTCGCCGAGTTACTGAACGCCTGCCGCAACTATCCGGGGCTCTCCAACGCGCGGCGCATCACCTTCGAATACGTCATGCTGAAAGGTATCAACGACTCCATCGCCGAGGCCAGGGAGCTGGTCCGCCTGCTCGCAAAAATACCTGCGAAAATCAACCTGATCCCCTTCAATCCCTGGCCCGGCTCGCGCTATGAATGTTCCGATTGGGCGCAGATCGAGCGCTTCGCGGATGTCGTCAACCGCGCGGGCTATGCAAGCCCGATCCGCACCCCGCGCGGGCGCGATATCATGGCAGCGTGCGGCCAGCTCAAATCGGCGAGCGAGAAGCTGCGCGCGAGCGGCTTGGGGCCTGCGGGCGGGGCAAGCGCACAATAGGAGCAAGGCAAGCCAATGAAATTCTTGCACATTTTAAGAGTGCTGTTCGCTATTTTCCTGTCGGGGACGATCGGATGGTTCTCGCTTTTCATGTTTCATTTCATCAAGATCACGCAGCAGTTCGAGGCGTTCGAAGCCACGGAAGCCCAGGGCGAATTCGTTAAGCTCGTGCACGCCATGGAGGACGCGGTCCGCAACATCGACGGCGGTCAGGCGCTCTTCCTGGCCGCGGGCATCGCAGGGGTGCTCTTAAGCGAGATTCTCAAGACGCGCCTGTTCCTGCTCTACGCCGGGGCGACGGGTGCGCTGACGGCTGTGTTCGCGGCGGCGCTTTGGCAGCAGGCCAATTCGGCGGGTAATGCGCAGACGGCCGCGGCGCTTGCGATGGCCGGATTCGTTGCTGGCGGCGTCTATTGGATGATCGCGGTGCCGTCCGCTCCGCGCGGGTGATGTGCCTCAGCCCAATCGCCGCCCCCGCCGGGCGGCATAAAATACCCGGCCCCTGTGGATTTTTGGTGGATAACCACATTAATGCGGGTAATTGTAATTTTATCTTTTACCGTATTTCAACTTTTGCTTGAGTCGCAGCGGTGTGCAACCTAGGATGGCGTTGCCAAAGATGGAAGCCCAACCATCGAGCCCCTGGTTTCCCCCCAAACTAGGGGCACAGTGTCTGGAGGCCCTCGCCTTTCGATGATATCGGCGAGGGCCTTTCGACGGCGAGTGGGGCATGCCGTCAAACGTATAATTACATACTTATTTGGGCGGAAATAAGAAGGTACATTGAAAACCCGGTTTGGCGGCTGCTTGCCGGCGGCAACGGCCATCCATTTCACCTGAATAATCTTCCGGCTGCCGGCCGCCCGCATGGGGCTCAGTCTCGATCAGGACGCGCCCGCCTGACGGCATCGCCCCTGACAGGTTGCGGTCCAAGCTCCTGGATGTGCCCGAACGTCAAATTGCCGGACGCGGCGCTATCGATCCTTTCGCGGCCGCCCTCCCTCGCGCAGGGTTGCATTGCCAATCCTGGCGTTCCCCTATAGACATGCCGCCCGCATGCTCAACGTCCTTGCCATCACCTCTCCAATTTTTCTCCTCATCGCCCTTGGCTACGGCGCCGTCCAGGCCGGAATCATGGAGAAAGGTGGCACGCGCCCGCTCGGCGCCTTCGTCCTGACCTTCGCGCTGCCGGCGCTGATTTTCAAATCGCTGGCGCAACGTCCCGTGGCGGAAATCGCCAACTGGGGCTATCTGGCCGCCTATGGCGGCGGCTCGTTGATCGCCTATTTCCTGCTGTTCGGCCTTGCGCGCTGGCAGGGCAAGACGCTCACGGCGGCCGCGATCCATGCGCTCGGCGGCTCGATTTCCAATAGCGCCTTCATCGGCTATCCGCTGGTGACATTGGCGCTGGGGCCGGTAGCGGTTGTGGCGATGACGCTGAATATGGTCATCGAGAACGTGGTGATGCTGCCGCTCGCGCTGATACTGGCCGAAAGCGGCACCAATGGCGGCGGCAAGCTGCGCGATGTCCTATACGGCACGGCGCTTCGCCTCATCAAAAACCCGCTGATCGCCGCGATTTGCGCCGGCGCGGCGATGTCGCTTGGGGGCCTGCCGCTGCCCGGCCCGCTGGAAAAGGCGCTCGCCCTCCTGGCGGCGGCCGCGGCGCCGGTCGCGCTGTTCGTGATCGGCGGCACGCTGGCGGGGCTTCCGCTCAGAGGCATGCTTGGCGATGCCATGCAGATCGCGTCCGCCAAGCTCTTCGTCCATCCAGCAGCGGTGTACGCCTGCCTGCAGTTGGTGCCGCCGCTTGCGCCGGAGCTGAGCAAGGCGATCGTGATTTTCGCCGCCCTGCCGATGGCTGCCATCTATCCGTTGCTGGCTCAGCCTTATGACCGGGCGGAGCAGGGTGCGGCAGCACTTGCAGTGGCCACGATGGCGTCGTTCGTGACGATTTCAACGCTGCTCGCCCTACTCTGACAGGATTGCATTGAAGTCATCGGGAAACCCGTTCATCCCCCGCCCTTACCGCCGCGATATCCCGCGCTGCCGCCATCGGGCCTGGAAACCGATCCGGTGCGGGTCAATAAACCGGCTGCATATCCATGAAAGGTGGCCGGTTGAAGTTTGCCTGGAGACATGCTCTAGCCCGGCGCAACTTGAGATCGCCAAGGCTTGGCCGTTCGATTTCTATACACCTGCTATACATTTTCTAGACAGTGTTGCCCTGGCGGGGAAAAGGCCTCGCTGCCCGCTTGCCGTTCCCGGCCGGCCACAGATGCGCTAGCGCGAACGCTAAGCCCCTGTCTCTTAAAACAAATAGCGGCCGTCAAAATAGCTTCACTCCGTGAGACCGACACTTGGCATGAAACCTGCCTTACAGGAATAATCTTTCTTGATGTTTGCGGCAGTTATGCTCAGGCAGCCGAAGAACATGAGCAAAAGAGCATGGCCCACACCCAAGTCTAGGAGAGGAAGCGTAATGCCCCTGAGTTCCGCGACCCACGCAGCAACCAGCGCCCTTCGCGCGAATAGGGCGCCAACGAGCGTCAGCCCGCAGGAAGTTCACCGCTGGCTGCAGAGCTTCAACTGGGACTTCGCAAAAAATCGCACAAAGTATCCCACCAAATACAAGATGGCGTTCGACACGAAGGAGCAGTTCAAGCTCATCGCCAAGGAATACGCCCGCATGGAGGCCGTGAAGGACGAGCGCCAGTTCGGCACGCTCCTTGACGGCATGACCCGTCTCGGCGCCGGCAACCGGATGCACCCGCGCTGGGGCGAGACCATGAAAGTTGCCTCGAACTTCCTGGAAGTGGGCGAGTACAACGCCATCTCCGGCTCCGCCATGCTGTGGGACTGCGCCACCGCGGCCGAGCAGAAGAACGGCTACCTGGCCCAGGTGCTGGACGAGGTGCGCCACACCAACCAGTGCGGCTTCGTCAACTACTACTATTCGAAGCACTACCACGATCCGGCAGGCCACAACGACGCCCGCCGCACCCGTACAATCGGCCCGATGTGGAAGGGCATGAAGCGCGTGTTCGCCGACGGCTTCATCTCCGGCGACGCGGTCGAGTGCTCGATCAACCTGCAACTCGTCGGTGAGGCTTGCTTCACCAACCCGCTGATCGTGGCCATTACGGAATGGGCCTCGGCCAACGGCGACGAAATCACGCCCACCGTGTTCCTGTCGATCGAGACGGATGAGCTGCGCCACATGGCCAACGGCTACCAGACCATCGTGTCCATCGCCAACGATCCGGCCTCGCAGAAGTATCTCAACTCCGACCTGAACAACGCTTTCTGGACGCAGCAGAAATACTTCACGCCCGTCCTTGGCTGGGCCTTCGAGTATGGCTCCAAGTTCAAGGTCGAGCCGTGGGTGAAGACCTGGAACCGCTGGGTTTACGAGGACTGGGGCGGGATCTGGATCGGCCGTCTCGGCAAGTATGGCGTGAAATCTCCGCCCTCCTTACGCGACGCCAAGAAAGACGCCTATTGGGCGCACCACGATCTGGCGCTCATCGCATATGCCTTCTGGCCCACCGGCTTCTTCCGCGTGTCCTTGCCGGACGAGGAAGACATGGAGTGGTTCGAGGCCAACTATCCCGGCTGGGACGAACACTACGGCAAGATCTACCGCGAGTGGAAGGCGCTCGGCTGCGAAGATCCGAAGAGTGGCTTCATCCCGCTGCAATGGCTCGCCAAGAATGGCCATACGGTCTACATCGACCGCGTTTCGCAAGTGCCGTTCTGCCCGAGCCTTTCCAAGGGGGCCAGTTCGCTGCGCATCCACGAGTATAACGGCAAGAAGCACTCCTTCAGCGACGATTGGGGCGAGCGCATGTGGCTTACCGAGCCCGAGCGCTACGAGTGCCAGAACGTCTTCGAGCAGTATGCGGGCCGCGAACTGTCCGAGGTGATCGTGGAGGGTCATGGCGTCCGCAGCGATGGCAAGAGGCTCATCGGCCAGCCGCACGTCCGCGGTGACAATCTCTGGACCGTCGAAGACCTCAGGCGCGCCGGCATCGTCTGCGCCGACCCGCTGGCGGATTAGGGGGCGCGGGATCGAAGACCCCCTCACCCTGTCCCCAAGGAGAGAGGGGACGCCCTCTTAACCGGCGCGCCCGGCCCCCCTCTCCCCTTGGGGGGAGGGTTGGGGTGAGGGGGGCTTCGAGCAGGCGGAAACCGCCTGAGCACCAGAAACCAAGAACTATCCCCGAACGCCCTGGCTCACGGGGAGCGCAGCGAAACAGGAGGAAACGCACCATGCCACGAGGAAGGACTATGCCATGACTGCAACCCAAGCTACGGCCGAGACCACCAGACGCGGCCTGACCGATCCCGAACGCGCGGCCAAGATCCTGGCTGACATACCGGCCGAGCCGCTCGATACGCAGCGGAGGATGAACTATTTCGTCACGCCGCGCGGCAAGCGTCTTAGCGAATATGAGATTTTGTCCGTTTACGCTCAGCCGAACCCGGACTGGATTTCGGGCGGTTTGGACTGGGGCGATTGGACCCAGAAATTCCACGGCGGCCGCCCGTCCTGGGGGAACGAGTCCACCGAGCTGCGCACCACCGATTGGTACCGGCATCGCGATCCGCACCGCCGCTGGCATGCGCCTTATGTAAAGGACAAGGCCGAGGAATGGCGTTACACCGAGCGCTTCCTCGAAGCCTATTCCGCCGAGGGTGCCGTCCGCTCCATCGATCCATACTGGCGCGACGAAATCCTCAACAAATACTGGGGCGCGTTCCTGTTCAACGAGTACGGCCTTTTCAATGCCCACTCGTCGGTGATGCGCGACTGCCTGTCCGACGTGATCCGGCAGACCGCGGGCTGCGCGAGCTTCGACAAGATCGACATCGCGCAGATGATCCAGCTCGAACGCAATTTCCTTGCGAAAATCGTTCCTGGGTTCCCGGAATCGACCGAGGCTCCGAAGAAGGTTTGGCTCACCGATCCGGTGTACAGGGGCGCCCGCACGACCGTTGAGGAAGTGTGGCAAGGTATTCAGGACTGGAACGAGATTCTCTGGAGCGTTCACGCGGTCTACGATGCGATTTTCGGCCAGTTCGTCCGCCGCGACTTCTTCGGGCGCCTGGCGGCTGCTTACGGCGATACGCTGACGACGTTTTTCGTCGCGCAGGCGCAGACCTACTACCAGATCAACAAGGGCGGCATCCAGGATCTCTATCTGCATTGCCTTGCCAACGATCCGGAGTTCTCCGGCCTGAACCGCCGGTGGCTCGGGGCCTGGACAGCCAAGTGGCTCGAAGGAACCGTCGAGGCAATGCGCGACTTCATGGGCATCTACACCAAGGTCGCCAGCATCCCCGGCGTGACGGACAAAGCCGCGGTGCAGGAAACCGTTATCAACGTTCTCAGCGACTGGAAGGAAGATTACGCCAATGCGATCGATTTTTCGATCGATATTCAAAAGACCGCAGCCTACATCGTCAGCAACCTTAAGTAAGCAAGGAAATACCATGTCTAGCCACGGTAACCCGTCTGCGATGCGCGCTGCTGCAAGAGGTCCCGGCGCTGGAGCAGGCGCGCTAAGCATAAAGGACGCGGACACATCGGCGAACAAGAATGCTTACAACGCCGGCATCATGAAGAAGACCGGGGCGGAGTTCGCCAAGGAGTTCTTCGATGAAAAGAACCAAGTCGTCCACGAGTCGAACACGGTCGTTCTGGTTCTCATGAAGAGCGACGAGATCGACGCCATCGTTGAAGAAATGATCCTTGGCCCCGGAAAGCAGGCGAACCCGTCCATCACCGTCGAAGACCGCACCGGCTTCTGGTGGATCAAGGCGGACGGCAGGATCGACGTCGATACCGAGGCCGCGAGCGAACTCTTGGGCAAGACGTACTCGGTCTACGACTTCCTGGTGAACGTGTCCTCGACCATCGGGCGCGCGTACACCTACGGCAGCACGTTCACCATCACCTCGGAGCTGATGGGCCTGGATCGCAAGCTGGCCGACGTCTGACAAAGCGGAAGGAGAGGAAACATGGCAAACTACAAAGTGCACACGAATCCGGTCCGCGACGAATGGCTGGGCGAGATCGCGAAGCTCGAAAACCTGGACGAGGCAACGAGGTTCATTCAGGACTTCCGGCAAACCTACACGACGCCGCTCAGGACCAGCTACCAGCTCGAACTGGATTCTCTCTTCATCGAGGCGAAGATCGAGGAAAAGCTGGCGGTTCTCAAGGCCAGCAAGCTCACGGAAGCCGAGCTTCTCACCAAGGCGACGACAGGCGAAGAGGCCGAACAGGTTGTGCGGACCTGGATGCGCAAGATGGACGTCGAGACCAATAAATACAAGGCGGAAGAAATTCTCATCAAGTTCCGGCAGATCTACAAGCCGCCGGTGCTTCCTGTGAATTATTTCCTGAGGGCCGACGCCCATCTCGGCTCCCGGCTCATGGAGCTTCGGAACGTGGACTACTATGCAACTTCCCTTGAGGAACTGCGTAAAGAGCGCGGGGTGAAAGTCATTCATCTCGGGAAAAACGCCAAGGCCGCGTAATCCGTAGCGGCCGGCGGGAATACGCCCCCCACATGCGCCCCGCCGGCCGAAACCCTGGGAGAAAAGCTATGTTTCATATGGAGTTTGAAGACCCTGCCGCTGGCGCGCCCGTGCCGGGCGCCCTGGATTGCACGGCAGCCGTCATCAAAGAGGCGGAGGCAATATGCCTAGGCCGGTACCGCGCGATCATCCAGGATCTGGATTTCATGTGGCGCTGGCGGATCTACCGGGATGGCGAGATGTGCCAGGAGGGCTGCTCGCTGAGCGAAAGCTCATCGCGGGAAGCGCTCCGCCACGTCCTCGCCTTCTACGAGGTTCGCGACAGAGATGAAGGCGAGTAGCGCCTGTGGCTGGACGATGTGCCCAGAACACACGCATCAAAGATGCTCACCCCGTCTCGCCCTGGTAGAGGGGACGGTATTGCGACCGTCGTGCAGGCGTCCCTTCTCCCTGTGGGAGAAGGACAGGACGAGGGGTAATGCGCGTTGTATGGATCGGTGATCTGGATGTCAGGCACTACCGCATAGCCGCAAGCCGGGGCAGGGTTCGCCCCCGGCTTTGAGTAAATAATCAGACAGAGGCTTTCCTTCCCAAGCCAGCGCGGAGCTGCGTTCCGGGAGATGGGCAGGCATTGCCCGGAAGGAGCTGAGCCTCAAAGAGCGGAACCTTCCACGGCTCCGCACCGCCGCCCAACCGATTAGCCCGCCAGGACAAGTGAGGAGACAGGGCATGTACAAGATTACGGCCTATACCGAGGATGGGGAGGCCATCGCCTTCGAAGCCTCGGCAACCGAGGATCTCATCACAAGCGCACTCAAGCGCGACGTGATTTTGCTTTCATCCTGCAGGGAGGGCGGATGCGCGACCTGCAAGGCAGAGTGCACCGACGGCGACTACGAACTGGCAAACGCCAGCGTGCAGGCGCTGCCTCCCAACGAGGAGGAGGACGGCTTCGTCCTGCTCTGCTGCACCTATCCGCGCAGCGATATGAGCCTCAACCTGCCATATACCTCCGAGCGCATTTCGTTCGGAAAGGTCAACACCAATTGGCAGGGCGATATCGTCCGGGTCGAGACGCTTTCCTCGAACGTCGCCCGGCTCGTCATCCGGCCGCTGGCCCCAGAGACTGGCGCTCCAGTGCGGATCGGCTTCGTGCCGGGCCAGTATTTCGACATCGAGGTGCCAGGAACGGACGTGTGGCGATCCTATTCCATGGCGAACGAGCCGGAAGATGCGGAGCTTGAGTTCCTCATCCGGCTTCTGCCCGGCGGGTTCTTCTCGGACTTCCTGCTCAACGGCGCGGCACCCGGCCTGCGGCTGCGTTTGCGCGGTCCCTCGGGAATTTTCGGCTTGCGCGAGAACGGCCTGAAGCCACGCTACTTCGTCGCCGGCGGAACGGGCCTTTCTCCGGTTCTGTCGATGATCCGCCATATGAAGACCGAAGGCCATCCCCAGGAGACCAAACTCTTCCTTGGCGTCACGCACGGCCACGAGCTGTTCTATGCGAAGAGCTTGCGCGAGTTGGCGGCTTCGATGCCCAATCTTGAAGTTTACATCTCCGTCATGAACGGAGTCCCATCCCCGGAATGCACGGCAGGCACGGTTGTCGACGAGCTGGCGAAGCATCTGAAGGAGGCCAAGCACAGCCCGGACGTTTATCTGTGCGGACCTCCCGGCATGATCGATGCCACCATCGCCGCGGCCTGGAAATATGGGGTTCCACCCGGCCGGGTGTTTTATGAGAAGTTCGTTGCGGCAGGCGGGGCCAGGGCAGCGGCGGAGTGAGCGGGGGCCGGGTGCTGGGAAAGGTGGAGGAGAGGGCATCCCGGCGCCCGGCTTGGAGGCAACCCCCAGCTTCCGTGGTGGCGGCTGGGGGCAATCGCATGTCCTTCGTCCCCTCTTCTCACGGCGTGGTCACGGCAAATTTATCGGTATACATGCCCTTTCGTTGGCAAGCTGAATGGGTCCGTGGAGCGATCCGGGAGCAGGAAAACGAAGACCAGCTGGCGAATAATTCCAGGCTGTATTGCGGGCTCAAGTAATCCAGAACGTATTGTGTAGCCGGCGTGTAATCTCACGGATTTGCCGCCGCCTCTAGGCTCGAATTCACAATGTCTTGACTGACAGGCCCGGCCGGGAGCAGCCAAGTAAGTTCAATTACGCCATAATCTAATTTATACTAAACTTTGGCAGGATACGCTGCCCAATTTCACGGATCGATCCGTTGAGGAAAGAATTATGGGGAGGGAGCAGGAGACTCCACCGGGGCGCAGAAATGGGCTGTCCGACGCCGGATACGGTGAGAGGAACAGCTATGCGCTGGCGGGCGGGCACGATACCGGGCTGTTCCGGGTCGACCGGCCAGGCGTAGCCTGGGAGTGGATGTCTCAAACGGGCCAAAGCCCGAACCGCTCTGACTGGGTCAGGCCCCAGGTTGCCGAGGCCTGGAGCCGCTGCATCGAGGCTTATAGCCTCAAACCCGGCACCCGCCTTGCTCCGGGGACGCCCGCCGATATCGAGCATTCGCGTCCCCTGGGCGAGTTGGCATCGGCCAGCGCGCGAACGGCGCTCGCCAATATCGCTTTCAGTCTGCAATCCTTGCTGCGCGACACCAGCGTCGCACTCCTCGTGGCAGACCCAGCAGCCACGCTCATCAACGTCATGGAAGCAGGGCTTGTGCTTGGCCCGGCTGGCCGGCGCCTGATGGCGCTCGGAGCCAAATGGCAGGAAAACGTCCTCGGCAATAACGGCCTTGGCACCGCGGCTGTGCTGCGCGAGGCCGTGGCGTTCGACGGCAAGGAGCACTTTGCCGCGGAATTGCATCCCTATGCCACGGTTGGGCAGCCGGTGCTGAATGCCAGCGGACGGCTTGCCGCCCTGCTTGGCTTGATCACGGACCGGCGCGAATCGGCGAGCGCGCTTTTGTGCTTCCTGCGACTGGCCGGGCACTTAATCGAGGCCAACCTCTTCGAGCAGCTGGGCCCCGGCGGGTGCACGTTGCGGCTCTCGCCGGCCGGCACGAATTCCGGCCTTGCGGTCGAGGACTGCCTCCTGGACGGTCTCATCGGGGTCGATAAGAAAGGCAAAGTCTCGGGAGCGACCCGTGGCGCCCTGGACCTCTTGGGGTACCGCCTTCATGAGGAAGTCATCGGCAAGCACCTGAAGGAGGTGCTGGGTCTCAGGCTTCAGGATCTGTTGCGGGAGGCCTGCCCGGACGGATCGTCCCTGGAGCTGACAGCTCCGAATAAGCGTTTGCTCAAGCTCAAGCTTTTTGGCGGCTGCTATCTCAGCGCCATCTGCGGGTTCTCCAGGGGGACTCCCGCCGCGGTGCATCGCGCGGGCGGGGAGGCGCCGGCACCCGTAGAGGCGGTGCGCCGGCCCGCGAAAGATGGCGGACAGTGGCGCGACACCGTTCTGGAAGCCGCGTTGCAGAAGGGGATCAGCGCCCAAAACCGGAAGATCGCGGTCCTGATCACCGGCGAATCCGGGGTCGGCAAGGATCACCTTGTCCGCCTGATGCACGAAGCAGGTCCCAGAAAAGGGCGGCCTCTGGTTCAGATCAACTGCGCGGCGATACCGCGCGAGCTGATAAGCACCGAACTGTTCGGCTATGAAGCAGGCAGTTTCACAGGGGCCAGGATCAAAGGCAAGGCCGGCAAATTCGTCGAGGCGCACACGGGAACCCTGTTCCTCGACGAAATCGGCGACATGGCGCTCGACCTGCAAGCCGCATTGCTGTGCGCCCTCGATAATTCGGAGATCGTCCCCGTCGGCGGCTCGAATCCCATCAAGGTCGACGTGCAGGTGGTCGCGGCGACGAACTCGCTACTGCAAGAGTGCGTGCGCAAGGGCACCTTCCGGCGCGATCTCTATTACCGGCTCAATGGCGCCCAGATCACCATGCCGCCGTTACGCGAAAGGCCCGACAAGCTGGGGCTCATCTCGCACCTGTGGGATGAGGAGACGCGCGTGCAGAACAGGAATGGCTGCGCGTTTTTGAGCGATGAGGTGCTGGAGATTTTCGAGCAGCATCCCTGGCCCGGAAACATCCGCGAGTTGCGGAATGTCTTGAGGTCGAGCATGGCGGACATGCCGGGCCGGGAGTTGCGGGCCTCTGGCCTGCCGCACGATTTCCTTGAGGAGATGAATCACGGTGGCGCCGTATTGAGCGCTGCCCTCGAAGTGCCGGTGGCTGGCACGATGCCAGAGGCCCGCGAAATTTTTGGCGCGGGTGCCCTATCGGAGTCGGAGGAGCGCACGATCCGCTCCGCGCTGGTGGCCACGCAAGGCAACATCACGAAATCGGCCCAGCGGCTCGGGATTACCCGGGCGACACTTTACAACAAGATGGCGCGCTACGGCCTGCGCAGATAGCGGCGCCGGAAGGCGCGTGCTCCCGGGAGAAAAGCGATGCCCGATACCGAGCGGATATTTTTGACGGAGATGGCGTTGCAGCTCGAAGCGTCGATCCGCCAGCTTGAGGAGCGCGAGGCTCAGCTTGTGGCACTTCTGGGTGCCGGACGCGTCGAGGAATTAAAAATGCTCTGGGCAAGGCAGCTCGACCTTGCGGACGAGAAAGAACTCAAGGCGAGCATGGACTGGTCGGACAAGGAATTGATCTGGGTTTGGGCGCGGCTTGAGCGCGCCCGCGACCGGCGCGTTCTCGCGGGGCGCAAGACCATGCTGTCCCGCCAGTATGGAAAAGAGGCGGACAAAGAACCGGAGGCCGGCAAATAGGCGCCTGAGAGAAAGAGCGGAGTTCCTCCGCGGACAACGCAAGGATGCCCATCGGATAAGGGCACCAGAAAGAGTTGGGAGTGCGTGGCCAAAAAGTTCAGTTTTGGCGGCAAGGGCCGTTTGCGCATGCTGGCCGGCATCGATCTGCTTGCCGATGCCGTGGAAATCACGCTGGGGCCGAATGGCCGCAACGTTCTGATCCAGCACCGCACACCCGGCGTCATGCCGATCTATACGCGCGACGGCGTTACCGTTGTCCGCGCCCTTGAGGCCGGCGGCAAGGTGCAGAACGCGGGCGTTTCGATGATGCGGATGATGACTGCCAGGGTGGCCTCGGATGCGGGCGACGGCACGTCCACCGCGATTGTGCTGGCCCGTTTCATCGCAGCGCGGGCGGTCAAGGCGATGAGCGCCGGCGTCGACCCGAAGGCCCTCCGCGAGGGCATCGAAACCGGCGTCCGTACGCTGGCCGGCGCGCTGAAAAAACTGGCCCGCGAATGTTCCGGCCGGGCGGCAATTGCCCATATCGGCGCCATGGCCTCGAATGGCGACGAGGGGATCGGGCGGATGCTGGCGGATGCCTTCGAGCGAACCGGGCCGGATGGCGTCATCGTGTTCGAGCTTGGCACGCGCTTGGAGGATACCATCGAATTCGTCGAGGGTGCCGAATGGGCGCAGGGCTATCCCTCGCGCTATTTCGTCACCGATAAGAATCGGGAAACGGCGGAGCTTGAGGAGCCCTATGTGCTCCTGTACGACCGGGCGATCCATCGCTTCGATGAGCTGCTTCCCGTTCTGGACGCGGTGAAGAGACAGAACGGCTCGCTGCTTATCATCGCCGAAGACATTGAGGAAGCAGCCCTTCCGGGCCTGCTTCTCAACCATATCCGCTGCGTCCTCAAGGCGGTGGCTGTCAAGCCGCCAGCCTTTGGCAACAGCCGCGACGGCGCGCTTGCGGACCTTGCGATCCTGCTTGGCGGCCGCGCGATCCTGGAAGCGTGCGGCGACGATCTTTCCCGTGTGCGGCTCAAGGATCTGGGCCGGGCCAAGCGGGTGGTTGTTCACGAGAACCATACCGTCGTCGTCGGCGGCGCTGGAAACAAGGAGGCGATCCAGGAACGAATCGCCATGGTGCGGCAGCTCGCCGATGCGGTGCGCGAGCGCGATCTGAGCAAGGGTTCCATCGTTGGCAAGGCACACGACCTTGAGCAGTTGGAGGACCGCATCCGCCGCCTGTCCGGTGTAGCCGCGGTCATCGAGGTTGGCGGCGTCAGCGACCTCGCCATCAAGGAGCGCATGCAACGCTTCGGGAACGCTCTCAATTCCATCCGGGGCGCGATGAGCGAGGGCGTGCTTCCTGGCGGAGGTGTCGGCCTGCTGCGCGCTCGCGGAGCGCTCGCCGCGCTGCCTCGCGCCAGCCTCGATGTCCAGTGCGGCATCGATATCGTCTTCAATGCCGCTGGTGAACCCGCGCGCTTGATCGGCGGCAATGCCGGCGAGGACGGGGGCGAAACCGCCCGGCGCATTTTGGCGCACGCCGATGAATTCTGGGGCTTCGATGCGCGGCGCGGGGTGTTCGGCAACCTTTATGAGCTTGGCGTTCTCGATTCCGCCAGGGTCATCCGGATTGCCCTGCGGCAGGCGGCGGCTACCGCCTCGGCGCTCATGACGGCGGAATGCGTCATCACTCAGATCCCCCCCAAGGACCCGCTCTATGGCTACACTCCGGAATGGGCTGCGGCCACGCGCGAGGACCCGCGGGTGTGAGACTCCGTAGCGCCAAGCACGGGGGCGCAAGAGCGATTGGCTGCGAGCGGAGCGGCGAAGCCAGCGGCCTCCGATTCTTCCATCCCGCCAAAAGAAACGGCGCTGGGGAAGGCAATTAGTGTGAAAACCGATGTTGCCTTAAGCCGGTGGAGAACCATTACAATTTTGCCCGCTTAACCCATCGTCAAGGCGCCCCTATCTATCATTCCCTTGAATTGAGCGCTCAGCTCAAGCTCTAATCCGCCCCTGCCGCCTCAGTCCATCCACCTAGCGTTATGCCACATTGTAGCC
>PMBZ01000017.1 GCA_003153975.1 Hyphomicrobiales bacterium | reverse complement strand
TGGACGGGAGAGGGGACGCCTTCTCAACGGGCACAGCCGGACTCCCTCTCCCATGGGGAGAGGGCTGGGATGAGGGGAGATTCCCTCCGTTCAAGGCTCGGCCGGGCGCCAATAAACGTGCCTACCGGAAGACCCCGTGCCGGTACTGGAGCGCCCGCCACGGTGCCCAGTATGGGATACCCGCGCCACGCAGGTCCGGCGCGGGGTCGAAGCCGTGGCTGCCCCAAGGATTGCAGCGCAGGATGCGCCAGACTGCGAGCCAGCTTCCGATCCAGGCGCCGTTCATGTCGATGGCGTCGAGCGCGTATTGCGAGCAGGTCGGCAGGTGCCGGCAGCGCGGGCCGATCACCGGCGAGATGACATAGCGGTAGAAATAGACTGGCGCCTTAGCCGCTTTTTTCACGTAGTTCGTCATGAGCGGAACGAAACATCAGCCATCGCCGAGCGGCAGCGACGCGAAGGCGATTGTGCCGCCGGGCTTCTCCACGGTCAAAAGCGCCTCGGTCCGGCCCATGCGGCGCAGTTCGTCAAGGCGGGCTTCCAACTCCTCCACGGACCTCACCTTCCGGTGCGCGGCCTCCACCACGACATCGCCCGGCCGAAGCCCGCCACCCGCCGCCGCATCGGAAATGCCAGCGACAACGGCACCTTCGGCATCGGCAAATGCGCCGCGCGTTTCATCCGTCAGCGGCGCGAAGCTGATCTTGCCGAGCTTCTGGCGCTTGGTCTTGGGCGGCGCGGCCGACAGCTCGTGCGTTGCACTCTCAAGCTCGCCCACCTTGATTCTCACGGTCTTG
Organism: Hyphomicrobiales bacterium; assembly: GCA_003153975.1. Lineage (GTDB taxonomy): Bacteria > Pseudomonadota > Alphaproteobacteria > Rhizobiales > Rhodomicrobiaceae > Rhodomicrobium. The sequence continues at coordinate 14,459 of PMBZ01000017.1, read as the reverse complement.
CGCTCGCCGCCCCGCACAATGATGGCGTCCACCTCCTCGCCGATCGGCGCCTGCGCGACAAAGCGCGGAAGCTGGCGCGCATGCTTAACATGCTGGTGCGCGAAGGACAGGATCAAGTCGCCTTCCGCCAGCCCAGCGGCCTCGGCCGGTCCGCCCTTATCGACGCGGGCGACGAGGGCACCTTCCGCGCCCGGCAGGTTCTGCCCGGCCGCCCAATCCTCGCTGGGCGTCTGCAACCGGACTCCGATCCAGCCCCAGCGCGTCTCGCCATAGCGTTCGAGCTGCTCGACGATGCGCCGCGCCGTGTTCGACGGGATCGCAAAGCCAAGGCCGATGCTGCCGCCCGAGGGCGAGAAAATAGCGGTGTTGATGCCGATCACCTCGCCGGCCTCGTTGAAAAGCGGGCCGCCCGAGTTGCCGCGGTTGATCGCCGCGTCGGTTTGCAGGAAGTCGTCGTAGGGGCCGGCGTTGATGTCGCGCCCGCGGCCGGAAAGTATCCCAGCGGTCACGGTGCCATCCAGGCCGAACGGGTTGCCGACGGCGATAACCCAGTCGCCCACCCTCGTCCTGGACGAGTCGCCGAACGAAACGGCGCGAAGCTGGGCCGGCGTCTTGGGCGTCACCTTCAACAGGGTGATATCCGACTTGGAGTCGCGGCCGAGGACCTTGTCGACCTTGAGTTCGGTTCCATCCGCCAGGATAACGTAAATCGAGTTACCGCCTTCGATGACGTGGTTGTTGGTGACGACGAGGCCGCTCGCATCGATGACGAAGCCCGAGCCGATGGAGGTGAACTGCCGTGGCGGCTCGCCGGGACGCTGCTTCGGCCGTGCCGGGCTGAAGTCCTCGCGCGGCCCCCCTCGATCGCTGGTCTCCCCCTCTCGGGCGCCCCTTTTGCCCTTCATGACGACGGCGTGCTTATCGACGACAGCGGCCGCGACGGTAACGACGGAATTGCGGACCCGATTTGCAATATCGGCAAATGTTAGATTGCGGTCCGCCCCAAAAGCCTGGGAGGGAGCGTTCCCGGCGAAGGAAATCACTGCAAGAAAAGTCGCGCCAAGCAACAGCAGGCGGCTGCGTTGAACCGTCATAGGGCCTCGGTCGGAAACCTGATCATGTGCTGCGCACCTCGAACCGTAACGCAGCCCTAGTCATAAAGTGAGGCCTAATTGCGCTCCGCGCAATATTCACTTTGCCCGAATTGAACGGAAGTGGTGGCGGCAAGGGCCTGCCAGGGGCAATTTCCCTCTAAGAGATGTAAAAATGCCTGACACCAGCAGCGCGCGTACCTGGCAAAATAGGATAAAATCCGCGGGATCGCTTCGCGCGGGGCTGCGGGAGACCCCCCATACGCGCTAACATAGCGTCGCGACCGTCGACCCCGCGAAGGTGGGGACCCATGGTAACCTCTTGCCACCATAGGCGTTGAGGGCTGCCATGGATTCCCGCATTCGCGGGAATGACGCCAAATCGCACGCAAATTTTCGCTATGTTAGCGCTAATGGGGAGCCCCCCTCACCCCAGCCCTCCCGCGAGGGGAGAGGGAGCAGGACGTGCCCGTCGAGAAGGCATTCCCTTCTCCCCATCCGCGCCTGCTTGCGAGTGCGGAAGCGGAAAGAGAGGGGACAGGGGTGAAGGGGGCTTGCCAAGCAATCCCCCTTCCGCGGACGGCTTAACGGCCGCCTTCGGCGCCAGCGGCCTTGCCGGCCGGTCCGCCGAAATAGCGGAAGAACTCCGACGTGGGCGACAGCACGATGCGCGTATGCGAGCCCTTCAGCGCTTCCTCGTAGGCCTGCATCGACCTGTAGAAGCCGAAGAAGTCCTTATCCTTGCTGAAGGCCTCGGCGTAGATGCGGTTGCGCTCTTCGTCGCCGTCGCCGCGGATCTGCTCGGACTCGCGGTTCGCGTTGGCGACAAGCACCGTCACATCCTTGTTGGCGGTGGACTTGATGCGCTGCGATTGCTCGGAGCCCTGGGCGCGAATCTCGGCGGCCTCCCTCTCGCGCTCGGTGCGCATACGCTTGTAGATGGCCTGGCTGTTGGCCTCGGGCAGGTCCGCCCGCCGGATGCGCACATCCACCATCTCGACGCCGAAATTCTGCATTTCGGCGTTGACGAGGTCTTTGGTCTGCCGCATCAGCTCCGCCCGCTTGTTGCGGATCACGTCGATGAACGAAGCCCGGCCCAGCACGGTGCGGATGGTCGAGTCGACGATTGCGGTAAGCCTGGGCCTAGCACCTTCCTCGGAGCGGAAGGCCCGGTAGAACGCCAGCGGATCGACGATCTTGTACCGGGCGAAGGCATCCACGACCAGGCGCTTCTGGTCGGAGGCGATGACCTCCTGCTCGTCGGTCTCAAGATCGAGAATACGGCGGTCGAATTGGACGACCGTCTGCACGAAGGGGATGCGCCAGTAAAGCCCTGGCTTGCTGATTACAAGCACAGGCTTGCCTTCCTGCACGACCTCGACCGGCTCGCCGAATTGCAGCACGATCGCCTTATGCGTTTGGTCGACGATGTACGCCGAGAACAGCACCGCGACCGCGGCGGTGGCTGCCACGATAAATAGAAACCCCGTCAGCACGCCTCTCATCGCTGGCCTCCCGCCTGGTTCGAGCGTTGAAGATCGCCTAGCGGCAGGTAGGGGATCACCCCCGAAGCGCCAGCCTTCTCGTCGATGATGACCTTTTCCATCCCGCCTAGCACGCGCTCCATGGTCTCCAGATACATGCGCCGGCGTGTCACGTCGGGCGCCTTCTGATACTCTTCATAAACTTTCAAAAAGCGCTGCGTGCGGCCCTTCGCCTCGGCCACAGCCTGCTCGCGGTAGCCTTGCGCGTCCTGCAGGATTTGCTGCGCCTGGCCGCGCGCCTCGGGGATCACCCGGTTGGCGTAGGTTTCGGCCTCGTTCTGGGCGCGTTCCTGGTCGGCTCGTGCGGCCTGCACATCGCGCGAGGCAGCGATCACCTCCGCTGGCGGGTCCACCTTCTGCAAGTTGACCTGGGTGATCTGGATGCCGGCATTGTAGCTGTCGAGCGTCTTCTGAATGAGCGCCTTTACGGCTTCCTCGATCTCCTGGCGGGTCTTGGTCAGGCTAGGCTGGTCCTTCTGGCCGATGACCTCGCGCAAGGCGCTCTCCGCGACGGCCTTGACGTTGGCGTTGGCGTCGGGATTGTTGCCGGGGTTGCGCACGCTGAACAGATAGTCGGACGCATTCTTCACGTTCCAGAAAACGTTGAAGTTAACGTCGACGATGTTCTCGTCGCCGGTCAGCATCAGGCTTTCCTCGGGCTTGTTCGGATTGCGCAGCGATCCGTAGGGGCCGCTCGTGCCCGTGCTGAAACCGACCTCAACCCGGTTCTGGCGGGTATAGGGAATGACCGTGACATCCTCGATCGGATAGGGCCAGCGGAAGTTGATGCCGTTGCCAAGCTCGCGGTCGAAGCTGCCGAAGCGCTGCACCACCGCGCGCTCGTCGGGATTGACACGCACGGTGAAACCGAAATAGGCGACGCCCATGCCCAATATCAACAGAAGCACCAGGGTTCCGAAAAGGCCGAAGCCTCCCGGCACCGCCTGGCGCAGCTTGTCCTGGCTGCGCCGCAAAATCTCTTCAAGATCGGGGGGCTGATTGCCGCCGCCGGGACCCTGGCCCCAGGGCCCTCCCGATCCGCCCTTCCAGCCGCCGCCGTTCTGACTCCAAGGCATCTTTGTGTTCCTTTACAACCGGCACGGCTTACGCCTCGATGCCGTCCTGGGGACTATTCATCAACATTGTAACGGATTGTCAATAACAGCAAATACTTGACGCTTCGTATCCAATACGAAGCACCGTGCATTCTCGCTGACCCAGACTGTAAGCCGCCAGTCAGGTTGGGCAGCATATGAGCCGTCAAAATGGCCGCTTCAACCGGCTGTCCGCTCCAGAACGAGGTTCGTTACGGCGAATTCGTCCTTCGGACCTGACGGCTGCTCCTCGCGCGATGTCTCGATCCAGCCGGTACTGAAGTCCGGATTCCAGCGGACATCGCCTTCGGGGGAGCCATGCACACGTGTGAAGTAAATGCGTTGCGCCAAGGGTAGCGCACGCTCGAAGAGGCGGGCTCCGCCTATGATGAAGACTTCCGCCACGCCGCGCGCCAGCGCTAGCGCCTGTGCCAGTTCAACCGCCTTCTCCAGCGACGGCACGGCATAAAGCCCCTCGCCCTCCGCCGGCGGTGCGGCCCGCGTCACCACGATGGAGTCCCGTCCATCGAGCGGCTTGCCGATGGACTCGAACGTATGCCGCCCCATGATAAGCGGATGCCCCATGGTTAGCTTGCGGAAGCGCTTGAGATCGCGGCCCAGCCGCCAAGGCAGCGCGTTGCCCCGGCCGATCACGCCGTTGTCCGCCACCGCGAGGATGAGCGAAAGCGTGATGGGGGAAACGCTGTCTTTGGTGCTTTCCATAGGTATCGCTCCATCCGCAGCCTATCTCCCCTCACCCCAGCCCTCCCGTGGGGAGGGTGAGGGGAGGTTCCCTCCGGGAAATCCGCCGCCCGTCAAACCGCGATCGGCGCCTTGATCGCCGGGTGCGGCTTATATCCGGTCAGCGTGAAATCCTCATAGGCGAAATCGAAGATCGAGCGCACCGCCGGGTTCAACGCCATGTGCGGAAGCGGCCTTGGCTCGCGCCTGAGCTGCTCGTCCGCCTGCTCGATGTGGTTGAGGTAGAGATGCACATCCCCGAAGGTGTGCACGAACTCACCCGGCTCAAGGCCCGTCACCTGCGCCATCATCATGGTAAGGAGCGCGTAGGAGGCAATGTTGAACGGCACGCCCAGGAACACATCCGCCGAGCGCTGATAAAGCTGGCAGGAGAGGCGGCCTTCCGCGACGAAGAACTGGAACAGGCAATGGCAAGGCGCCAGCGCCATGCGCGGCAGGTCCGCCGGGTTCCAGGCGCTCACGATATGCCGGCGCGAATAGGGATCGGCCACGATCGCGCGCTCCACCCCGGCGATCTGGTCGATGGTCCCGCCATCGCGCGCGGGCCAGGAGCGCCATTGCGCGCCATAGACTGGCCCCAGATTGCCGGCCTCGTCCGCCCATTCGTCCCAGATCGAAACGCCATTGGCCTTCAGGTACGCGATGTTCGTATCGCCCGCCAGGAACCACAGAAGCTCATGCCCGATCGACTTCAGATGCAGCTTCTTCGTGGTGAGCAGCGGGAAGCCTTGGGCCAGATCGAAGCGCATCTGATGGCCGAACAGGCCCAGTGTGCCGGTGCCAGTCCGGTCGCCGCGCGCAACCCCCCGCTCGCGCACCGATCGCAAAAGATCGAGATAAGCTTTCATCCCCTGGCCCGGTTTCAGGCTTGCGGCCCGGCCGTCATTCCCGCGAAAGCGGAAATCCATGCACGGACCTGCACAGCCTGTTCGATGGCTACCCGCATGCGCGGGCATGACTGCGTATGCCTATACCGCGATTCCCTTAGGCCGTGGCGTTGGCGTACAGCAATTCCAAAACCAGCATTTTCAAATCCTGAAGCCTTAAAATCCGCCGGCTTCAGGAAAATTCGACAGTTTTAGCATTGCTCGTACCGCATAAAAGCGCGGGCTAATTCCCCGGCGCGCTCTTGCCGCCGATTCCCGGGATCGACGGCCCCATGCCGATATCGCGGAACAGCTCCTTGAGCAGGCCCTGATCGCGGCTATAGGCCGGCGTCTGGCGGCTGACGGTATCGATCACCTTGCCGTCCTTCATGCCGTAATTGGCGATCTGCTCAACCTTGTCCTTCTTGTCGAAGTAGACCGCGACGATCCGCCGGTCGGTGACCTCGGGCTTCATGAACGGCATCGGCTGGCTCGCGGTTTGCGAGATATAGTAATACGCGCCGCCACCGGCGGCCGATTGCGTATCCGGTGTACCGAGCGCAAGCACAACCTGATCCTTGCCCATCCCCGGCTTGATCTGGGCGACATCTTCCTCATGGAACAGGTGCCCTTGCCGGATGACCGTATCGCCGCACCCGGACAATAGCAGCCCGCCAGCCAAAACAGCCCCCCAAGCTATACCCTGGAGGCCGCGCCGGAGCGAAATTATACACTTCCTTTGCTCCGGAGTGCAGGATTGATTTGACATTCGGCCCTCAAAATTGCTGTCTGCGGTCTCAGCTCTTGCCCTTGAGCTAACTTTGCCGCAAGGTGATTGCAAACCTTTTCCGATGCGATTAAGGCATTATAAGGTACAGTGGCTGGGGTAGCGCATAAACGGAGTTCAAGCCGAAGCATGTTCCGCTGGTTTGCAGAGCGATCAGCCCGCCGGGAGGCCGCTGAGAAAATTTACGATTCGATTGTGGCGCAGTCGCGCAATCCGGTCTTCTATGTGAGATGCGGCGTACCGGACACGTTGTCAGGGCGTTTCGATATGCTCGTCATTCACATGTTCATTGTGATGCAAAATCTGAAGCTCGGAGCCAACGAAGGAAAGCTTCTTGGCAAGGAGATCATCGAGGCGTTCGTGCGCGAAATGGATAGCATGGTGCGCGACCTCGGCATCGCGGATGTGTACGTGGGCCAGGAAGTTCGCAAGATCGCCGACCTGTTCTACCGGCAGCTCATCGTTTATACGAACGCTGTCGAGCGCAGGAACAAGAGCGGGCTCGCCGACTCGATCTGGAAGAGCTTCCAGTCCGGCGACGAGAACGCCAATGTCGCGGCTGACGAGCTGGCTGCCTATATCTTCCAGGCGATTCGCAATATCGGGGAGATGCCGCTCAATATGCTGCTGCAAGGGCATCTCAATTTCCCTGAGCTTTATGGATTGAAGCAGGCCGTCTGACGGCCGCCAGAGGGGACCATGGATACCCCACCGCTCCATTGGAGCGTCGATGTTGCCGCGATTGCGCATGCGCCTGACGGCTTGTCCTACGAGGCGAATGCCGCGGAACTCGGCGCACTCAAACGCTATGCCGGCATCGAGGACGTGACCGATTTCACGGCACAGGTGAGAATTTCTCCACTCGCTGGAGGCAAGTACCGCGCGTCGGGAACGCTAAGGGCCAGCGTGGTGCAGGCAAGCGTCGTTAACCTAGAACCCGTGCCTTCCTCCATCGAGGAAAGTTTCTCCGTGGACTATTGGCCCGCCGAGGCAATCGGAGACAGGGATGTGGATGCCCCGTTCGATGGCGATCTGCCCGAGCCTATCGACGGCGGACGCATACAGGTGGGAGCGCTGCTCTCGGAACTTTTCACGCTGGCACTCGATCCATATCCCCGCAATCCGGACGACAAGCTCGACTGGACTCCGCCTCGAACAGGTCTGGAGCCAGGTCCTTTTGCAAAGCTCGCACGGCTGAAACCGGACGCTCCACCGGACAAGGAGTAGGGATCGCGGTGCATTCGCTGTAGCATCGCAACATTTTCATTGTCAGCCGAGGTTTATACAGTATGTTCTGCCGCCTGGGCTCCTGGCTGAGCCCTTATGTCGCGGCGCGGGGTTTGGATTTTAGAAGATGGGGTCGCCAGTTACAATTGCGCTTGACGCGATGGGGGGAGATTTTGGCCCCTCGGTCGTGATCCCAGCCGCGGCGCTATCGCTGATCAGGCATCCCGATACGCACTACATCTTTTTCGGGCGTGAATCTGAAATCCGCGAGCAGATGTCCGATCATTCCCCGCTCGCCGCGGTAAGCCGCATCGTTCACACCGACGTTGCCGTCTCCATGAACGAGAAGCCGAGCCAGGCTCTCCGCCACGGACGCTGGAAAAGCAGCATGTGGCTCGCTCTCGATGCTGTCAAGAAAGGCGAGGCGCACGCGGCGGTTTCCGCGGGCAACACCGGCGCCTTGATGGCGATGGCGCGCTTCTGCCTGCACATGCAGCCCGGCATCGAACGCCCTGCGATTGCCGCGCTGTGGCCAACACTTAAGAGTGAGAGTGTCGTCCTGGATGTCGGAGCGAATATCGGGACGAACGCTCGCACCCTGGTGGACAACGCAGCCATGGGCGCGGCGCTTGCCCGTGCCCTGTTCTCGGTCGATAAGCCTACCGTTGGGCTCCTGAATATCGGCGAGGAGGAGATAAAGGGCCTCGACGAGGTAAAAGCTGCCGCGGCGGCGTTGCGCAATCCGGACCTGCCCATCGAATATAGGGGGTTCGTCGAGGGCGACGCCCTTGGCAAAGGCATCGTCGATGTCGTCGTAACCGAGGGGTTTGCCGGCAATATCGCGCTCAAGACGGCGGAAGGCACGGCCAAGCAGATCGGCGCCTATCTCAAGGCCGCCATGACCCGCTCGCTTATGGCCCGCCTCGGCGCCGTTCTCGCCCAAGGCGCCTTCCAGGCTCTCAGGGCGAAGATGGACATCCGGAAAATGAACGGGGGGATGTTCCTGGGTTTGAATGGTCTTGTAATAAAAAGTCATGGCGGCGCCGACGCTGTGGGCTTTGCAAGTGCGATCGACCTGGGCTACGACATGGCGGCAAGCGGACTTGTGGCCAGCATCGCGCGCGACGTCGAGCGCTTCCACAACGCCCTTAACACAAAAACGGAAACAGCCTTGAAGGCAGTGGCCCAGTGACAGAAACCAGATCTGCGGTAGTTGGCTGCGGTGCATATCTTCCCAGCAAGATCCTGACGAATGCCGACCTCGCCCGCATGGTGAATACCAGCGACGAATGGATCACGGAACGGACCGGAATCAAATCGCGCCACATCGCGGCCGAGAACGAAAAGACCTCGGATCTTGCCATCGCCGCCGCACGCGACGCCTTGCAAGACGCAGGGCTTAAGCCCAGCGATATCGATTTCATCGTGGTCGCAACCTCGACGCCGGATCTTACCTTTCCGGCGACGGCGACCACGGTCCAGGCCGCGCTTGGGATCACACACGGCTTCGCCTTCGACCTGCAAGCGGTATGCTCGGGCTTCGCCTACGCACTGACCGCGGCGGACAGCTTCATCCGCGCTGGCCACGGCAAGCGCGCGCTCGTCATCGGCGCGGAAACCTTTTCGCGCATTCTCGACTGGGAGGACCGCACCACCTGCGTACTCTTCGGCGATGGCGCGGGCGCGGTGATCCTCGAAGCCTGCCAGATCAAGGACCAGATGCGGGAGCGCTGCGTGATCGGCTCGCTGCTCCGCTCCGACGGCCGCCACCGCGATAAGCTTTTCGTGGACGGAGGGCCATCCTCCACGCAAACTGTCGGGCATCTCCGCATGCACGGCAAGGAGGTCTTCCGCTTCGCCGTGAACGCAATCGCCGAAGTCGTCGAGAGCACAATCGCAAAGTATAAGCTGACCCCCAAAGACATCGACTGGTTCGTACCGCATCAGGCCAACAAGCGCATTCTTGACGGAACTGCAAAGAAGGTCGGGATCGCGCCCGAAAAAGTTGTCGTGACGCTGGACCGGCACGGAAATACTTCCGCCGCCTCCATTCCACTTGCACTGGTCACGGCAGTCCGGGACGGCCGCATCAAGCGGGGAGACCTCGTGCTTTTCGAGGCGATGGGCGGCGGCTTCACCTGGGGCGCCAATCTTGTCCGCTGGTGACAGCCGGTTGCATGCAATTGGCGGCCGGCAGCGCCTGTGCGCCGTCAAAAAAAATGTTGACTTACAACGAGAATTTCTGAGTTTAATAATTGCTATAAACTCATTTACGCATTACTATTTAACTTAACGCTTTGCTCTGCGGGGAGGGACAGCGCATCATGCCGCCGCTCAATGGAAAAACACTGACGCGGGCTGACTTGGCTGAAGCAGTCTATGAGAAAGTCCGCCTGCCTCGAAATGAGGCTGCCGAATTGGTAGAACTCGTCCTAAAGCAGATCGTCTATGCTTTGGAGCGCGGGGAATCTATAAAGCTCTCGTCGTTCGGGTCCTTTGGACTTCGCGAAAAGGAAGAACGCGTGGGCAGGAACCCCAAGACGGGTGAGGTCGTGCCGATCACGCCGCGGCGCGTCATCATTTTCAAAGCCAGCAACATCATGAAGGACCGCATCAATGCGGCACTTTCGAAAACTGTAAGCACACCTGAGCCGGCCGCTGGAACTGACGAGACAGGCAAGCCAGGCAAAGCGGCCAAATCTTCCAAAACGGAAAAAGCCGCGAAGACGGATAAGGCGAATAAGGCGAATAAGGCGAATAAGGCCAACGGATCGCAGAAGCCCGCCAAACCCGAAAAGGCCGAAAAGGCCGAAAGCCCCGCTCCCGAAAAGAAACGCGCCGTTTCCCCTAGGAAGAGGGCGTGAGAGCACTTGACGGGTCCGTCAATAGCCATCAAAGTGCCCAGCAACGGAGCGTAGCGCAGCCCGGTTAGCGCACCGGTCTGGGGGACCGGGGGTCGGAGGTTCAAATCCTCTCGCTCCGACCATTTTTTCCCCCTTGAGATCACTCAGAGACCCTCGCAGGTGTCGCAGGCTGATGCGCGGGCCTTGTCACGCGGCCCGCCCGGACGCCTCCACGAGGCTCGCGTCCACCACCCGGTGCGTTGGAAGCCTGATCGAAACCTCCGTCCCTACCGCCGGCTGGCTCGACACCCCGATAGTGCCGCCATGAAGCGCGGCGAGTTGTTTAGCCAGCGGCAGCCCGAGCCCCGTACCTTCGAAGCGCTTCGTCAAGTTGTTGTCGATCTGGCGGAATTGCTCGAAGGCGGCTTCGATCTCGCCCGCGGTCATGCCGATGCCCGTATCCTTGACCGCGATGCAAACATCCCCACTCGTTTCCAATCCCTGGCGAACCTCTATGCGGCCTCCTTCCGGCGTGAACTTCACCGCGTTGGAGAGGATATTGACCATAGCCTGCTTCAGGCGCACCTCGTCGCATCGCACATGGATGCGCTCCTCCGGGTAATGCCGGAGTATTTCTATCCCACCTGCCTCTGCCTGCGTTTTGACCGGGCACAGGCTCGCCTCCAGGATATCGGTGAGATCGCAAACGCTCTCCGAAAGCTCCATTTTTCCGGATTCGATTTTTGCGATGTCCAGAACATTGTTGATTATTTCGAGAAGATGCGCGCCCGCGGTGTTGATGTCGGCGGCGTAGTCGAAATAGGCGGGGGACTGGGCCCCAAACATCCTGCCGCGAATGATCTCGGAAAATCCGATGATGGCGTTGAGCGGCGTGCGAAGCTCGTGGCTCATATTGGCCAGGAATACGTTCTTCGCCCGGCTTGCCGCCTCGGAGCGCTGCTGCACAGCCACGAGTTCGGCGTTCGTTTCCTTGAGCCTGACGCGCTCGGCAGCCAATTCCGCGCTAGCTATATGGAGCGCGGAATGCCGCAGCTTGAGGTTCCTGTTGGTATGGTTGAGCTTCGCATCGTTCTCCTGAATGGCGATCTCGTGGTGCACCCTTCCCGAAATCTCCCGCAGAAGTATGGCGGCCATCGCACCCGCGAGCAAAATGGCTGCCCCGCCCAAGGCAAGAATGATAAGGGAATGCCGATTCTCCTCGGCCATGACCTCGTCCTTGCCAAGACCGGCGATCACCAGCAGCGGATAGCCTGTAACCTTCCGCCAGTCGAAGATGCGTGCCGTGCCGTCGAGCACGCTTGCGGCGATGTAAGCCCCGCGATCCGCCGTGGCCGCCTCCGCCAGCGACCGCGACTCGACCAGCGAAGCCCCCACCGGCACCGGCGCATTCTGGCTCCCAGAATGGCGTGCGCGCACAATCGTGTCCAGCCCAACCAGCGTCATCATCCCCGTTGCTCCGGTGTCGACAATCCGGGACAAGCTTGCAAGAAGCTCCGGGTCCAGCGAGAAAACCAGCACCCCCGCAAAGCTCCCGTCCGGCTTTTCCAGGCGCCGTGTCACCGGGATTATCACCTGCTTGGACACTTTTCCCAAAACAGGCTTGCCAATGAAGAGGCCGGCGTTTGGATTGTCGCGATGCACCCGGAAATGCTCGCGCGCAGACAGATCCGTTGGCTCAGGGTGCTTCTCCAGCGAAGAAGAGCGAAGCCGCCCGTCCGGCCCGATCACAGCGGCCTGTACAATGGATGCGGCAAGCTCCGGCCTTAGCTTCTTCCATTGCGAGGGATCGAACCCCTCATCGCCAGCCGCTTCTATGCGGCGCTTCAGAAGTTCCATTGCGCTGGCGACACTGTCCAAAACGCGCCGCACCTGCTCCTCGAATGCAGCCGAAAGGTTAGCAGCCCCGGCCTTCCCGCGCTCCAGGGCGGCCTGACGCAATTCGAGAGCTACCGGGGTGACGATGGTGGCAATCGCCAGAACGATGACCAGGCTGAATGCCAGGATGCGCTGGTACAATTTGCGCGCAGCCTGCTTGACCGCACAGGCACAGGCAAAACTGCCGGGGGAGCCATTCACACGCATACGTTCGCGAACCCCAGTGCATGCGATGCCTGTTTGCTGCATATCTTCCGCGGGCTGAGACATTGAGAGCCCGGAAAAAGTGCCGCCAAAGCCGCGTGCGCACAACCATAACGCGAATGTAAGGTTAAGATGCGCGGCGATGGATGACTTGACCTCAGCGCCCGGCGGCGCGGCCAGGCGCGGCGTCTGCCGCTTTCGATCGGCCTGCCTGTTATTCCGCGCCGGTCAGCCCAGCGTGGCCGGGCTTTTCTTTCGGCGCTGGCGGACGCGCAAACTCAAGCGACGACACCATCGAAAAGAGCCGGCGGAGGTCGGCGCCAACATTCAGAATGTGCACTTGCAGCAGCCGGTCTGCCTCCTCCGCGAAGCCCTGCGCGATCGCCCTTGCGATGCGCTCGTGGTCCGCGACGGAAACCTCCAGCCTCTTGGCATGCTCAAGCTGCACCCGGCGGTAGGCGGCAACGCGCTTGCGAGTGCCAAGCGTCAAGCCGATAAGGCAGCTATTCCGGCTTGCCCCGTAAATTGCCTCGTGGAAGGCTTCGTTGGCGCCCTTGTAGCCCTGAACGTCGTTCACGGCGGCGTAGCACCGGCAATGCGCCAGCGCGCTCTCGATCGTCTCCAGGTCGCTTTTAAGGCAAGCCTTCGCCGCAAGCCGCCCGCAGGCTCCCTCAAGCTCGGCCATGACCTCCAGAACCTCGATAAGCTCGCCGATGCCAAGCTTGGCGACCACCGCGCCCCGGTGCGGCCTGAGTTCGATCAGCCCGTTGGCCGAAAGCTGGCGGAGCGCTTCGCGGACTGGCGTCCGCGAGGTGCCGTACCTTTCGGCAAGACGCGTCTCGTCGAGCTTGTCGCCAGGCTTGAGCCTGAGCGACAGGATTTCCTCCTCGATGATGGCCGTAAGCCGCTCGGCCTGAGACGCATTCATGGCTTGCTCCCGCAACCGGAAAACGATCGCACCATCTTAACCGGCGCCCCCTGTATGTTTTTGAAACGCGGACACTGCTGACGCTACTCCACTTTCCTCCATCATCCTGAAACATGCCAGCGCGTGCTATCATTGGCGCCTTGCGTGAAGATGAAGCACCCCAGAAGCGGAAGCTACCAATGGATGTGTCGTTTTTCCAGGAAATCCTCGCCAGGATACCGGAGCGCGGGCGCCAGATCCTCGACCTGCCCTCGCATCGCCGTCGCTCATCGCCCGCCCGGCACCGGCAAGTGGAACCGTATCGAGCGCCGCATGTTCTCGTTCGTCAGCATGAACTGGCGCGGCAGGCCGCTCATCAGCCGCCAAGTCATCGTCCAGCCGATCGCTTCAACAAAAACAGAAGCACCTATTTTGGCCAGTGCCCTAAGCATATGTAAGCGCGGTGCATTTGGCTAACGTGGATGCCCACCTTCGCGCGTGCGCGCTCGCGCCGCGATTGGCCGGATGGGGGCTTGATGCGCTCGAAGACATGGCGCGGCTTCCGTTCACGGAAGCGTGCGATCTTGAGCGCAACGATCCGCCTCTCCTGGCGTTGTCTCTGAGCGCCATCGCCCGCGCAGTGACGCTCGATACGTCCGGAACGGGCGGGCCGCCCAAACGGCACTATTTCACGGCGGAAGACTTGGAAGCGACCATCGATTTTTTCCACCATGGCCCGACCATGCTCACGCGGCCCGGAGACCGCTTAGGCATGGCGTTTCCGGCCGGTTGGCCCGGCGGCATCGGCGAAGGGCTCACGGCAGCCCTTCATCGCCTCGGGGCCTTGCCGCTGCTCGACGATGCACTGTTCGCAATCGAAGGCGTCGCCGATTTCACCGCTTCGGTGCAAAGGAGCGCGCCCGCTACGCCGCGGCTTTCCATCGCGGCACCCGAGGCGGTGCGCTCACCGGCACTGCTCGATGCCGTCCACGCAAGGCTTGCCGTGGGGGAAACGCTCAGGAACGGCGCGCTTAGGGCTGAAGCCGGCCTCGCCGATGCGATCGTCTTCCGGCACCGCACCAAGCGGCGGCTGCATATTGAGGAGAACACGCCATGTGTACCGTACTGCTGATCCGCCACGGCGAGGTTTCCGAAGAGGGCGCGGACCGCTTCATCGGCCAGACCGACCTGCCGATGAGCGAGGACGGGGAAGGCGAAGTCCGCGTGCTCGCCCACCG
>PMBZ01000152.1 GCA_003153975.1 Hyphomicrobiales bacterium | reverse complement strand
CCGGTGAATGTAAACAGGCCCTAGTGTAGCGTCTCGCAATTGCCTACCACCTTTGCGGCGGGACTGGCAAAGGCAATTGCGAGATATGGGCCGCGCTAAGCCCGGATATCGATGGATGCCTTCTCGCGCAGCTCCTGCAAATAGTTGCGGGAGTAATTGTCGAATGCGGCCTCGCGCGGGTCGGCCTTTTCCATGCCGCACACTGCGTAGACCTCTACCGCATTGCCGGTAAGCACCGGCGGGGTCATCCGCCCCTCGGCGGCCTTCGCGATCAGTGGTTGTGCATCCTTGGGGAAATCCGCAAGCGTGGCCTTGTCCTTGGCCTCGATGCTGGCACCTGGGATGAGCTTCACGTCCTCGGGGAGCGCCGCGCAGAGGTAGAATTTGCTTTTCAAATTCTCAGCCTCAGCCATTCGCTCGCCGGCGGCTTTGTCGCCGGATGGATCGCCGACCGCAAGCTTCAGTATTTTGACATCGTAGTGCACATCGGCCTGTGCGTTTAGGGGAGGACGGGGCATCGTACCAATCCTCTGCCCGTACAGCCGGCCGATGACGTTGCGCCATGCCAGCCGCGCCCGGAAAACCTCTTTTATGGAGCTGCGGGAAACGCCCTGCTTCTCGAACTGTTCGAAAAACGCCTCGGTCCTCGCTTTCTTGTCAGTCCCTTTGCCGCCAACGCGCGCTTGAATGACATCCTCGAGGTCAAGGTCGCTCACCTCGACGCCCAGCTTCTTGGAGACCTGTACCTTCAGCCTGTCCTCGATGAGCTGGTTGACAACCGCTTTGCGCGGTATACCGCCACCCTCGGCCAGCAGTTGGTTCCGGGTATCCTCGATCATCTGCTTTTTGATCCGCGCGGCTGCCTCCAGGGCCTCCTGCTGGGATTGGGGATGCGCGGCCGCAATCATCTGGCGGAACTTCTCCTTGGGGGCATCGCCAGTCAGCCCCGCCTTCATGCGAGTGCCCAAATCGCGAGTCAGCGCGTTCCAGCGCATTCGCTGATCGACATCGGAAGATGTGATCTGCTCGCCGTTAACAGTGGCTGCAATATCCTGAGCAAATCCTGGACCGGACGCCAACATTGGTGTGAAGGCGGCCAGAAACAAGGCAATCGAACGGCTGCTCGCTGTGGTATTTCGCATGCGCGGTCCCCCTGTGATGTGGTCGCATGGTCAGAGGCTCGCAAGAATTCACGGCGCAAGTTTGCTCCGTATGCGGCCGTATTGGGGTTCTTGGGAGCGGGCACCAGCGTTTAACGGCAACGCGCGGCTTCACTGCAAATGGCCAGGAAACGCGATACCGGGATCTCTCCGGCCAGCGCATCTTGCGCCGCAGTATTCTGGAAGGACTCGGCCACGCGGCAGCTTATGCCGGGCTACGATCCCCGGTTATCGATGGATGCCTTCTGCCTCAGCTCCTGCAAATAGCTGCGGGAGAAGCGCTCATATTCGGCCTGACGCGGGTCCGGCTTCGCCTCCGCCTTGGCGGCCTGCTGTTTCGCGGCCACGCCCTTGCGGCACACCGCGTAAGACTCCACGGCGTTGCCAACAAGCACCGGCGGTGTCATCTGGCCTTCGCTCACCTTCTCGATCAGAGGCTGCACGTCTTTTGGGAATGCCCCGAGCTTGGCCTTGTCCATGCCCTTCACGCTGGCATCCGCAACGAGCTTAGCCTCCTTTGGAAGATCGGCGCAGGAGTGGAACTTGTCCTTCAAACTCTCAGCCTGAAGCATGCGCTCGCCAATGGCTTTCTGGTCGGACGTGTCCTTGACCGCAAGCCTCAGCACCTTGACATCGTATTGCACGTCGCCCTGCGCGCCTTGGGCGTTGGTGTCGGGAATTGCCGCGATCATGGCGGATATCCTCTGCCCGTACTGACGGCCGATGACGTTGCGCCATGCAAGCTGCGCGCGGAAAACCTCCTGGATGGTCCTGCGGGCGATGCCATTGGCTTCGAACTGCTGATAAAAGGCTTCGACCTTCGCCTTTTTGTCGGCCCCTTCGCCGCCGACGCGCTGCTCGACGGTTTCCTCGACCTCGCGGTCGCTCACCTTGACATCGAGCTTTTTGGAAGCCTGCAGCTTCAGCCGATCCTCGATGAGCTGGTCGATCACCGCCTTGCGGCTTGTACCACCGCCCTGGGCCAGCACCTGGCGCTTGGCGTCCTCAAGGATCTGCTTCTTGATCCGCTCTGCGGCTGCCTTCGCTTCCTCCTGGGATTGCGGGTGCGCGGCCATCATCATCTGCTGGAACTTCTGCTTGACCGACTCTCCGGTGAGCAGCGTTTTCATCTGGTCGCCGAAATTGTGGGTGAGCGCATTCCAGCGCATGCGCTGCTCGATGTCGAACGACGTGATCGGCTCGTCGTTGACCACAACGACAATATTTTGCGCATATCCCTGGTTAGGCGCCCAAGGCAGTACGAAGGCGAGGGCGGCCAGAAGCAGGGCTTTCGAGCGGTTGTTCAATGTGACGATTCGCATGATTGGAAGTTGGCTTGGATTTGCGGCAACAGTAAGCCCCACAACCTTATGGCGGTTCTCCACCACCAAAATGCTTGCGGCCGGTGCTTTATGTCGCAACGGCCGCATTTCGAAACCCGTGCAAGTTAAGCAGCCACCCTTAGCGGTATGCCGAGGCTTCCGGCGACAGGTCGTAGATCGACGTGGGCACCGTTTGCTGGCCGAAGCCTTTGAAGCCTACGCGCAGCACGACGGCGGTATCGGGCTTGATGTCCTGAATCTGAACGTTGGTTTGCTGATACGCGAGCGAATAGATCACGCAATCGTTGGCATATTGGACGCCGGCGCTGTTGCGGATGAACTGCCCAAGCTCGAAGTCGTAGCGCGCATCGCCGAATATCGACACATCGTCGGTTATCTTAAGCGCGCCGAAGCCGGACACCTCTTGCCGTGCCGTCAAGAAGCCCAAAGTGGGTTGCGCCCCGATGGCCTCGTAGCTCGCTCCCGCCTGCAGGAAGCCCAGCTTCGTTTGCAGAGTGTAGGACTGGTTGTCCACGCTCCCATCCTTCTCGTTGATCCGGAGCTGGGCAATGCCGCGAACCATGTTCTTGTAGTCGACATAAGCCCCGGCCACGTAGTCCGAGCGAACCTTGTCCAGGCCCGAGCCCTGATAGATGGTGTTGAGCGAGTAGGCGTTCGGGCCAGTTATCTGGATGCTCTCGCCAACGGTGGTCCGGACGCTGATCCCACTGTTGCTGCTGGCGGTGTATTGCACGCCGTAGTTCGCCCTGGTGCCAGTCTCTATCTGGTCCCAACCGGAGAACTTATTGATATCGAACAGCAGGGTATCGTCGAAGATAAGGCTCTGCGCATCGGTGATGGGAACGAGCTTATTGTTCGCCTCGCCGGCACGTGCGATGATCTGAGCCACGGGCTCGATCACATGCGACACGTTTTCGGTGTGCGCGATGAACGGATAGCGGTAATCGAGGCCGATCCCGGCAAGCTCGCGAGTGAACGTGTTTGCCGGTTCGGCGATGTTGTTCTGCTGGAACGAGGATACGTTATAGACGTCGCCGCGCACGAACACGAATGGGGTGTAGACTTGGCCCAGGCCGTCCTTGAAGGTGCGCCGCCATTGGGCATCCGTGGCAAGGTGCTGTGTGTTGCTTTGGGTAACGTTGGCGAGGTTTGGAATCGAGTACGATTGCGCCGGGTCGTTGATCGACAGCGCGACCGCGTTCACGTCGAAGCTCAACTCGCCGCCGAAAACTGGCTTGTTATGGACGTAGTTGTAATCGATCGTCGGATAGGCCGTCGTGGTGACGGACTTCGTGGTGTAGGTGTAAGACTGCCAATCGAAATTCTGCGGGCCGAGCAAATTTCCGTAGCGGCTCACCGAAATGTTGAAATAGTTCCGGTCCGCCATGCCCGTCAAATACACCGTGGAAACGCGCTGATAGGCGTAGATGCTGTCGATGTTGTAGAAGCGGCGGAAGGTCTGGTCGCTCTCGATGATGGCATTCCAGCCGAAATGCCAGTATTTATTTACTTCGAAATCGCCCTTGCTCTCCGCGCTGCCGCGCCAGTTCCGGTCACCCCAGAAATTATCGGCGGTGCGGTCGTAGGAGCCGTACAGCTTAACCTCGTAAGCGCCGTTCCATAGCTTCTGGCGCCAGTCGGCCTCCATGAGGTAGCCGGCTTGCGTGGTGAAGGTTGGCGTCAGCGTCAGGTCGTAGTTCGGCGATGCCGCGTAATAGTACGGAATGCCGAACGAATAGCCGGTGGTTGAAGAGTGGTAGGAGTACTGAGGCGCCAGGAAACCGGAGTTTTGCTGCGACGTGTTGTCCGGTATATAGAAATAAGGAACCCACGCCACGGGAATTCCATAAGCTTCGAATACCGCGTTTTCGAAATAGAATTCGTGCTCGTCATGGTTGCGGACGACGCGGCTCGCCTTGACGCGCCAAGCCGGCGCGGCGTCCGGATTGGCTTCGCAGGGTTTGCAGGTCGTGAGCACGCCCTTCTCGTAGACCGTCTGATTGTCCTTCTTGTAGGCGTTCGCCGCGCCTACGCGAGTATCGTCCTCGGTGAGGGCGGTCAAGGAGCGTACAAATCCATCGCGGAAATCGGCTTTGAGCTGAAGCCGCTCGGCGTTCACCACCGAGCCGTCCGCCTCCTTGAGGCGCACATTGCCGATCGCGCTCAGCGTGTTCGCGGTCTTGTCGTAAATAATCTCGTCCGCAAACAGAATGTTTTCATCCTGATAAATCTCGACATGGCCGCGGGCGATGACCCTGTTGTTGCGGTTGTCGTAAATGAGGTCGTCCGCCTGAAGCAGCAACGGCGCCGCCTTGTTCGGTGCAACCGTATTTGCAACACCCAACTGGCTCGCCGGAGCCTGCTGTCCGGCGGCCTGCTGTTGCGCAATTGCGGTGCCTGCCAGCCCCGGCAAACCCGCCACAAGCGCTATGACAACCCTGCTAAGCATCCGCCGATTTTCCCCTGCCGCCGCCCGCACCACTCAAGACTTCTGCCCCCGTCATCTTCTGAGCCCCCCTACCCATCCTCCTGATAAAGGAGAACTGTAGCGGAAAGAAGGAGCGCTACAAGCGCTGGACCCCATGCAGCAACCGTAACCGGTACCAAACCCGTCGCGCCGACCTTCCTTGAGAACTCAGAAAAGATGAAAAAGCCGAAACCCCCACTTAAGCCCGCCAGAACCATAGTTTGAATTTTGCCAAAACGGAAGGGTTTCAACGAGCTAGTTGCAGCGATGAGTACCATCGCGGCCAGAAGAATAGGACGGGTCAGGAAGAGCTGATATTGAAGCTCGTAGCGCGCAGGTGGTATTCCTGCTTTCTTTGCAAAGGCAATGAAGCTAGGCAGCTGCCAAAACGAAAGTGTTTCCACCGAGCCTAGACTGTCCATAATCTGTGCCGGGGTTAAATAAGTGCTCACGAAATACTCACTGTAATGTCTAGGCGCTCCGCCCGCACCTTGAGCAATCGCGTTCTCTAGCCGCCAATACCCTTGCCGCAGTTCAGCCTTGTTCGCCTGGATCTGCTCATAAAATCTATTGTTGAGGTCAAATTGCAACAGGGTCACGCCGCCAAGCGTAAGCCCCCGGTTCGCCGCGCTTTTGGCATGGAGGATCGAAGGCCCATCCAGGCTTTCCTGACGGAGCCAGGAGCCGGTTCCCTTGGCGGCGGCAAAGGTTTTGTTGGCGTCGAAAAGCTCCGTCATGATCCGCTCGGATTCCGCCTTGGCCGCGGAGGCGAGCGGGTTGTACACGGTGACAGCCAGCCCGCCAAAGAGGAGTGCTACCGTAACGGCGGGCCTGATGAACTGCCAGACCGACACCCCAGCCGCCCGCACGATGGTAAGCTCCGAGCTTCTGCTCAAGCCCAGGAAGGCGCCCATGGTGCCGAACAGCACAGCGAAGGGGAGGGCGATCTCCGAAAAAATCGGAACCCGCAAGGCCGAAATCAACAGGAGCGTGCCGGCGCTGACACCGTCGCGCTTGGAGCCGATGCGCATGACCTCGATGAAGTCGATAAAGAAAATGAGGAGCAGCATCAAAAGGAAGACGCTCAATATTGTGACGGCGAAGCGCTTCGCCATGTAGCGCCTGAGCGTTTTCATGCGGCGCCTCCCGCGGCGGCTTTGGCGCGGCCGAACCTGAAGGGCAGCCTGATACTGGGTAGCGAGATGGCGGGCGCCGGGATATCGAAGCGCAACATGAGCAGGCAAATCAGGGCCAAGCCGGCCGGAACGCCATAAATGATCCAAAGCGCCCACAATTGCTTGCCCACAAGGTTGACGCCGGCGATGCCCATGCCGAACAGCACGGCGCCGATCAGGAAGCAGGTGAACAGAAAGGCGGTGCGCCCTTCGCGCGTGGTCCGGGGCCGTCCGAGATACACGACGGCGAGCAGGGCATAGACCAGGGAGAAAAACGGCGTGGAAAGCCGTTGATGGATTTCCGACCGGAAGGAGGCCGCGTTCCTTTTGTAAAAATCGCTTTCCGGATCGGCGGTCACAAGCTCGGTCAGGGACAGTTCCCCGAGCCGCGGCTCGCGCGCGCCGGCCTTGGCCGTGAAGTTGCCCATATCGAAGGAGTAGGTCGAGAAAGCGATGAATTGCGCGTTCGGCTTGCCATCCTTCTGCCGCAGGATTTGGCCGTCGAAAAGGTCCATCTGGGCGCGCCCGGCATCGGTCCAGACCTGGCCCCGCTCCGCGACGATTGTGTTTATGCTCGTCTGATCTCGTTCGTCCCGGACCACGACACCCAAAAGATCGCCATTCTCCGCCTTGGCGCGCATATGGAAGGTGAGCCCGCGTTCCAGGTCGGTGAACTCTCCAGGCTGGAGCACCTGGGATAGCACATCCGCCTTGATCTGCGAAACGTAGTCGTTAAACAGCCTCTCGGCGGGAGGCAGCACAAGAAGGTTTGCGCTCAAGACCCCGCAAAATACCAAGGCCGCCAGCGCCATATAGGGAGCGAGCAGCCGCCATGCCGACGATCCCGAGGCCGAAAGCACGATCAGTTCGCTATCGCCGGCAAGGCGGTTGAGCGTGTGCAGGCTCGCGATCAGAAAGGCGATCGGCGCCACGACGACGAGGAGCTTGGGGATCGCGAGCGCGGTGATCTTCATGAACAGAATGAAGGTGTTGCCTTGCGAGGTCAAAAGCTTGATGTCGCGCAGCAGCGAAGTCAGCCAGACGATGAGCGTCAGCACGATGAGGATCATAATCAGCGCGGACGCCGTCTGCCGGAAAATGTAGCGCGCGATGAGCATGCTGCCTGAACTCCCGCCGGCCTGCCGCCATCGGCTCCGGCGCTGCTTGGATTTTCATGCTTTCATGGCGCATTTCGGGCCGGTTGCCTACTAAGGCCGCGTTTGCAATCCCAGGGGTTTTCTGTAGTCTGCCAGCCGCCCATATGAATTCGAGCCGACGCTCCCAAGCCTGGTATTTGCATCCCATGACAACGCTTCCAAGCATCTCCTTCGCCTCCCTTGCCTCCGAGCCGCAGGCGGACACTCTTATATATTTCGCAGGCGAGGGCGACGGCCTTCCGGAGGAACTGGCGAACCTCGACCGGGCCACCGGCGGCGCCGTCTCCAAGGCGATGCAGGTCACCGGCTTCAAACGGAAAAAAAGGAGCGCCATCGAAATCCTGGCGCCGCACGGCCTAAGCGCGGGACGGTTGCTTATCGCGGGTGTTGGCGACGCCAAAACGCTCACCACGCGGGATTGGATGGATATCGGTGGCGCGGTCAGGGGCAAGCTGCATGCCAAGGTGCGCGAAGCCGATGCGGTCTTTGCCGGGCTTGACGCGCTGACGGAGGACGCGCCGCGGGCCTTCGCGTTGGGCTTCGGCCTGCGCGGCTACGCGTTCAAGAAATACAAATCCAAGGCGCCCGCCAGGAACGGCGAGGAGGACGCGCCCGAGGAGAACAACGGTACGGCTCCGGCGCTGAACGTGTTTTCGCAGTGGGGCGAGGGCCTTGAGGATGCGTTTCAGGAGCAGCGCGCGCTGTGCCAGGCAGTCCATTACGCCCGCGACCTCGTGAACGAGCCCGCCAATGTGCTGACCCCGCCCGAGTTTACGGACAGGCTCAGGGCGCTGGAGGCCGACGGGCTCAAGGTCGAGGTGCTGGATGAGCGCGAGTTGAAGTCGCTCGGCATGAACGCGCTGCTTACGGTAGGGCAGGGCAGTTCGCAACCTTCCTCGGCCGTGGTTCTGCGCTGGGACGGCACCGGCGGGGACGCGCAAGCCGGAAACCTCGTCTTTGTGGGGAAGGGCGTCTGCTTCGATTCCGGCGGCATTTCGCTTAAGCCCGGGCAGGGCATGGAGGACATGAAGGGCGACATGGCTGGGGCGGCGGCGGTTGCCGGCGCGCTGCTTTCGCTGGCCCGGCGGCGGGCGCCGGTGAAAGCCGTGGGGATTGTGGGCCTCGTCGAGAACATGCCGGGCGGCACGGCTGCACGGCCCGGCGACATCATCACATCGGCCTCGGGGCAAACCATCGAGATCCTGAATACCGATGCGGAAGGCCGGCTCGTGCTCGCGGACCTGATCTGGTACGCGCAGAAACACCTTGAGCCCAGGTGCGTCATTACCCTTGCGACGCTTACGGGCGCCATCGTGGTGGCGCTCGGCAAGGAGAATGCCGGGCTGTTCGCCAACGACGATGCGCTGGCAACGCAGATCGCCGGGGCGGGCCTCGATACGGGCGAGACGGTCTGGCGCCTGCCGTTGTCGAAGACGTACAACAAGGCGGTCGATTCAAAGCTCGCCGACATGAAGAATACGGGCGGCCGCGACGCGGGCTCGATCGCCGCCGCGCAGTTCCTGCAGCGTTTCGTGAACAAAGGCACGCCCTGGGCGCATCTTGACATCGCGGGCACGGCGATGGGGTCTCCGGCGACCGAGATCAACCACAGTTGGGGTTCGGGTTTCGGCGTGCGCTTGCTCGACCGTTTTGCGGCGAAATTTTACGAGGGCTAGATGCCCTCCCCGAGCCCGAGTTTCCATAATGCATCTTATGCGAATCGTTCGGACGGGGCGATTTTGCGTTTTTGCGGCCGCTTCGGAGCGTTTGCCGCACGCGCGATTTGCTGGTTATTGGCGGGGTTGATTTCGACAATAATTTAGCTTGCCTTTGTGAACATATGCAGAACATATAAAGAACAAAACAGCATTCACAGTAAGTGTTTGGGCAATACACTACCGTCCGCGCTCAAAGCACGGCATTTTTCCAGACAATACCCACCTATCCACTCAATTGTACCATAATTGGTACAGGTGTTTGAAGGTACATCCTATCGTTCCCGCTTACACGAGATTACGGCGGATCAAATTTTCATTTTGTGAGGACTGCAGTTGCGGTTCGCGTCCGGCCTGCCTGTTCCTGCTGCCTGGAAAACTTCGGAAGCGCATCGGCGCCACTTCCTGGTCCGCAAAATCGCGCCTGAAACGGTAGGGCCCTGCCCTACTCCTCGGCCGCGACGGGAAAACGCTGGTAAATCCTGGTCTTAGGGAGGCACCAAGGTTTTCCTTGCGTGGGGCCGGCTAAGGAGGGCCATTGGCATAGGGTCCCAGGCGGAAGCGCTCCGGCAAGGATAGCGCCGCCGAAACAGGCCGCGGCACGGCGCGCTTGGGCGCTGGCTCGGGCTTCGTGGGCGCGGGGTGCTGGAGCGCATGGGCAGGCGGCGCGCCTATTGCGCGGAGATCGGACTTGCGGATGTAGGAAAGCCGTAACATCGCTCAGATTCCGGTTGCCGCTGCTTGCCGCATTGCCAAGTTAAGGGTATGGCGATCCGCTACCGGGGCGGGCACGACGCCCACGAAGCCCTTATTGCGAATCCCTATCAGCTAATGCCAAGGAAGGTTAAGACTTCGTTAACGGCGGGCGGCGGAAGCCTGGCCAGATTGAAAACTTTTCGGCAAGGAGCGAAAATATGAGCCAAGGCACCCAAAACAGGAGCGCGCCCGCCGTTCCGCCGGAAGCGGAGCTGGGCAAGGCGGCTTCGGAGCTGGAACGGCTCTTGGTCATCATGGCCAGGTTGCGCGACCCCAAGAGCGGCTGCCCCTGGGACAAGGAGCAGACGTTCGANNGCCGAGGCGATCAGCGAGAAGATGATCCGGCGCCACCCGCACGTGTTCGAGGATGTAAGGGAGCCAATTCCCGGCGAATGGGACGCCATCAAGCGAAGCGAGCGCGAGGCCAAGGCCGCCAGAACCGGCGAAAGCCTTGAACCGGGGATGTTCGGCGGCATTCCGGCGGGGCTGCCCGCGCTGATCCGAAGCGCCAAGCTACAGCAGCGGGCGCGCCGCCACGGCTTCGATTGGCCTACGGTCGAGCCGATTTTCGATAAGCTCGCGGAGGAGTTGGACGAGCTTAAGGCGGAAATAGCGGCTCCAGCGGGTGTGGAGAAGGAAAAACGGCAGTTCGAGGAGTTCGGCGACGTGATGTTCGTGATCGTCAATCTCGGCCTGCACCTTGGCATAGACGCGGAGTCCGCGCTCCGGGCCGCGAACCGGAAGTTCATCAGGCGTATGACGTTCGTGGAGGATCAGGCCAAGGCAAGCGGGCGCGAGCTGAAGAGCCTCACGCTTGATGAGATGAACGTGTTTTGGGACCAGGCGAAGGAAGCCGAACGCAGCAAGAGTTGAGCGGTTGCGCCGCCTATATCGGCGCGTTCCACCCCTCACCCTGTCCCTTGCCCAATGGGAGAGGGGACGTTGTTGCACGCTCCGAGCGTCATTCAGGCGTCCCTTCTCCCATGGGGAGAAGGACAGGATGAGGGGAGGTTCCCCCCGTGTAAGGCACAAGCGAGCATTATGCCGGCGCCCTACTCCTTGAACTCGCTCTGCAATGGGATGGTCACGCGCAGCCGCCCGCTTTGAATGTCCCCTGCCCCGTTTTGCGTCGATAGCTCGTATTCGCCGGAAAGCTTGATGCCGTCATAGACAAAGCCGCCAACGCCGGTCTTCAGGAAGAAACCGCGCCCCTCCACGGCGTCGCCGATGGTCACGGCGTGCGCGGTGTTGAAGGCAAGCTTGGCCTGATAGCTGTCGCTGGCGGCAAACAGGCCCTCATAGCCAATTTCACCCCAGAAAACCGCATTCGGCAGGCGGAAAAGGCTGGTTGCCGCCCGCACGCGCGCCGTCCAGAAGCCGGTGTCGATATCCTGGTTGCCGTATTGCAGCGCTAGGATCGGGGCGGACTCCGTGAAGCCATCGATATTGACCGAAGCGTAGCCAACGCGCGCGGCGGGTGTCAGCGTGATGCCGCCGAACTGGAATTGCGCGCCAACCGTCGCGTCGCCGCTGTAGTCGATGCCATTGGTGCCGCCTTCGCCCGTGACGGTGGGGAAGCCTGTCGCGCGCCGGATTTTGCCGTAATTGCTGAAGGACACGCCGCCTTCGAGGCCAGCGAAGAACCGGGAGAACCGCCGCAGCGCGTAAGCGTCGATCTGGGCCGTGTCGATATTCGCGCTGAGCGCATGCCCGGAAAGGCTGCCGCTCTGATAGGCGAACGAGGAACCGAAGGAGACGGGGCCTGAGTTACCGTCGAAGCCTGCGCGCACGCCGCCTAGCGAGTAATCGTAGCTCGTGCTGCCGTAAGTGGCCGTGTTCGTGCCGTTAAACGACGCGGTAGACCCGATGATTTCGGCGTAAGCCCCGGCGGGTTTCTGCGCTCCAGGCGTGGCGCCCCTGCGGAAGATGATGTCGGACGCGTCGAGCCTGTTCGAGAGGCCCGCCTGACCTAATGCGCGCACCGCTTGGCCAGTTTCTTCGGTGGACAAGAGCAGAGCGGCATATCTTGCCAGGAGTCTCTGCGCAACCTCGCTGGGGTGCACGCCATCCCAAAACAGGTAGCTGTCCGGATGCGCACAAGTGGGTCCGGAGGGTATCCCGAATGTGCCTGGCTGACAGGCATCCGTTACGTTGGTGAACCCAAATGCGGACGGATTTGCGAGAATGACGTTCAGGGCCGAATACCAGTCCATCTGTACGAAATTGGTGCGGGCATAAAGCGGGTTGGCGGCGAGCGCTTGGGTCCCCTGGTTGAGAGCCGCGTTGTAAGCCTGGCTAAACTGCGCAGCGCTGGCGTTGCCTTGCTCACCGGGGGTGATGGCAATATTGGGCAGGTTGGAAACGAGAATGGTTCCGGCCCCGCGCGACGCTACAAGCGCGATGTTGTTCAAATCGGCCGCGGCAACGCCGGTGGGGTTGTGGCTCCCGTAAAAGAAGTCGTTGGCGCCGCCCTGAATGCTGACCAGATCCCTGGGGCCGAAGGTTCCGCCGGCGCCCAGATATGTCTGAATTTGTGTGTCGGCCCCAGGGATGGTGAGTATGAAAACCGTATGATCGCCCGAAGCCTGGGCACCGCCAACTGCCGCATTTACGTTTCCGATGATAACATACGAAGGCACCGAAAACAGCGGGCCGCTATTCGCCCAGAAGCGGTTCATGGCATTGGCAGGGTTCGCGGGATTTGTGAGGATTTCAATCCAGGTCGGGCCGTTCGAAAAGCGCTGATCGTAGGGCGGAGACTTTGGGATGAGGCCGAGCGTATTTATGTAGAGGTTGCCGTTGTCCTGCAGGCTGTCGCCGAAGGCCATGAAGCGGTTGAAGCCGCTTGGATCGGCGAATGCAGACGAAATCGAGCATAGAAGCGCGAAGGCCGAAGCCAGAACCCGCATGATATTCCCCCCCAGGCGCTCTCCCGCGCCAAGACAATGCCCTTTGTGCCGCTACTTTGAGTCGCAGACTGCCGGGCGGTCAACTACTTGTCGTTGCAGTTGTGAGGAATATGCAACCATGTGTGGCGTTTGCAACATAGCTGTATGGCCGCAAATAGGCTGAGGCGCCTAGCCGCCCACAAAGGTGATAGGCGAACGCGATATGCCACGCTAATGGCGGGTGGCAAGATGCCGGTCGAGGTCCCCTTCCCTCTCCTGGGCAATGCGCACCTCGAATTCCATGCTGCCGTCGGGATCGTCGCGCCGGCTGAGGACCTCGGTATTCTCGTAGAGCCAATGGATGAGCGGGCCGCCCGAGGGGCTCACCACAACCGTGCGGGTGCACATCTGCTTTTGCAGCCGCTGGCGGATGAGCGCGGCGAGCGCCTCAAGCCCCTCCCCCGTTACCGCCGATACCAGCACGGCCGAATGCCTGCCCTGCCCGGCCTGCTGTGCGAAGCGCTCATGCTCGTCCGGCGGCAGAAGGTCGGCCTTGTTCCAGACCTCGATGACGCGGGCATCCTGCTCGTGGGCATCGATGCCGATCTCGCTCAAAACCTTCTCGACCTCGCTGGCTTGCGCCTCCGAGGACTGCGAGGCGATGTCGCGCACATGCAAAATCAGGTCGGCTTCGAGCGTTTCTTCGAGCGTCGAATGGAAGGCCGCGATAAGCTGGGGCGGCAGTTCCGAGACGAAGCCCACCGTGTCCGAGAGGACGAAGGTTTCCCCTTGCGGGAATTTCACGCGGCGCAGCGTCGGGTCGAGCGTTGCGAACAGCATATCCCGCGCGAGCACGCCGGCACCAGTCAAGGCATTGAAAAGCGTGGATTTTCCGGCGTTCGTATAGCCCACCAGCGAGACCACCTGAAGCTGCGTCTGCTTGCGCCGCTTCCTGTGCAGCCGGCGCGTCCGCTCGACCACGCCCAGCTCGTTCTTGATGCTGTCGATGCGTTCGCCGATCGCGCGCCGGTCGGCCTCGATCTGTGTTTCGCCGGGGCCGCCCAGGAAGCCGAAGCCGCCGCGCTGCCTCTCCAAGTGCGTCCAGGAGCGCACCAGCCGGCTTTTCTGATAGGTCAGCCGCGCCAGCTCCACCTGCAACCGCCCAGCCTTGCTGTGCGCGCGCTCGCCGAAGATTTCGAGGATGAGGCCGGTGCGGTCGAGAACCTTGGCGTTCCAGGCTTTCTCAAGGTTGCGCTGCTGGATCGGCGTGAGCGCGTGGTCGACGATGACGACCTCCACCTCCTCCGCGCTTACGATCTCGCCGATCTCCTCGACCTTGCCCGAGCCGAACAGGGTCGCGGGGCGCGGTTGGGTCAACGGCACGGTTCCGGCGTAGCGGATCTCAAGCCCGATGGCCTTGGCCAGTCCTGCCGCTTCCGACAGGCGCTCGCCGGCGGTGAGGTAGCTTCGCGGCTGGGTTTGCTGCTGGGCCTCCGCCTGCTTGCGGATGGGCACGGCTACGACGGCCCGCGCGGGACCCGCTGGAGAGACTGGTGGCGCAAGGTCCGCGCTTGCGGGCCTGCCATGCGCTTGGCGCTCCTGGCCGGTGAGCTTCTTCAAAACCGCTAATGCTCTCCGTTCTGATCTCCGTCCAGGAACGAGATGGGGCCGCCCGGCATGATTGTCGAGATCGCATGTTTGTAGACGAGCTGCGAATGGCCATCGCGCCGCAGGAGGACGCAGAAATTGTCGAACCAGGTCACAATGCCCTGCAGCTTCACTCCGTTGACCAGGAAAATCGTAAGAGGCGTCTTGTTCTTTCGCACGTGATTGAGGAACGCATCTTGTAAGTTTTGTTGTTTTTCAGCAGCCATGATCTGTCCGTTTTTCTCTCGCGGCACTCGCGGCCGCTTGTCGCACTCGCTGTTTTGCCCCAAAAACCGCGCCCAGACTTACCGGACCCGGCCGCAAGAACCGCGCCGTTTCTTACCTCTTCCTTAATGCGGAACTTTGCCGTTTATGTTAAATGCGCTGGCGTTGACGATATTTCGGCTACGGTGTGGTAAACTTGCCTTAATCCCACCGCGACCTCCCCCGGCTTGCCGTTGCCCACCGGCTCGCCGTCGATCTTCACAACCGGCATCACAAGCCCCGTGGCCGAGGTCTGGAACGCCTCTCTCGCCGCTTTCGCCTCGTCGACCGTAAAGGCGCGCTCCTCGAAAACGAACCCGTTCCGGCGCGCGATGTCCATCACCACCCCCCGGGTGATGCCGCGCAGGATACCAAAATCCGCTGGCCGCGTCACCAGCTTGCCGTCCGCGGTCACGATCCAGGCATTGCAGGACGCACCCTCGGTGATATAGCCGTCCCGGTCCACCATCCAGGCCTCGTAGGCGCCTGCTTCGTTTGCCTGCTGGCGCGCCAGCGACTGGGCCAGGAGCCCAGTGGTCTTGATATCGGCGCGCGTCCACCGGATATCCGGCAGAGTGATGACGGAAATGCCGGCGCCCGCGCGCTTTTCGCCCTTGGCGCGCGATAGGGGGCGCGCGAAACAGACGACGGTTGGCGCAACGCCGGGCTGGGGAAAGGCAAAATCCCGCCGCGCCACGCCGCGCGTGATTTGCAGATAGACCAAGCCGTTCTTCACGCGGTTGCGCCGCACGGTTTCCCGCAGGATCACGCCAAGCGAGCGCAGGTCCATGGGCTGAGCCATGCGCAGTTCGCCAAGCGAGCGCTGAAGCCGCGCCATATGCCGGCGCTCGTCGACCAGGAGGCCGTCGCGCACCTCGCAGACCTCGTAGACGGCGTCGGCGAATTGGAAGCCCCGGTCCTCGGCATGCACAACCGCGCTTGCATAAGGGGCGTACACCCCATTGACATAAACAATACGCGCCATGCCCTCTCCGTTCGCCGCCTTGTGCCCCTTGCGTGCATCTTAGATGCGGCATCGGGGGTCAATGTCAACCGCGCTGGCGCGCGGGGCTGGTTCCGTTGTTGTTGAAGGAAGTGCCATGAATATAGGGCGCAACCCCTCACCCTGTCCCTCTCCCTCTGGGCTACGGGATGCACACATCTTATCTTTGGGAATCAGTGACTTGTACGCAAAGCGCACCATGGCCGTTTCTGCACGAAGCAACACCGCAGGGTCCAAATCCCTTATTTCGGGGTGTCGAACTAACACAAACGCGCACTTTCCGGTATCTGAAGTGGTTCCCAGTAAAGATGTGTGAATCTCGTAGCCCTCTGGGAGAGGGAACGCCATCGCAACGGGCACAGCCGGACTCCCTCTCCCTGTGGGAGAGGGTTGGGGTGAGGGGTAATGCGCTTTGTGTGGAGCACAAACCGCCGGGTTTAATGCCTGAGATCGCCCGTGCGCTCGTTCGAATTGACGCCAAGCGCGCGCAGCTTCCGGTGCAGCGCGGAGCGCTCCATGCCGACGAACTCGGCCGTGCGGGAGATATTGCCGCCGAAACGGTTGATCTGCGCCATGAGGTATTCGCGCTCGAAGATTTCGCGGGCATCGCGCAAGGGCAGCGACATGAGGTGCTCTCCCCCCGAGCCGTTAGACGATAAAGGGACGTTGGCACCGATGTCGTCGGGCAGCATGTCGGCGGTGATTACGCTGTCGGCCTCGCCGCCGGACATGATCATGACGCGCTCGACGATGTTGCGGAGCTGGCGCACATTGCCTTGCCACTCGTGCGATTGCAGAACCGCCATCGCGTCGTCGCCGATCTGGCGCGCTGGNNCGGCACCACGTTGAGCCGGTGGTAGAGATCCTGACGGAAGCGGCCCGCCGTCATCTCGCGCTCAAGGTCGCGGCTGGTCGAGGAAACGATGCGCACGTCCACCGACACTTTCGGGCCGCCGCCGATGCGCTGGAACTTCTGCTCGACNNAGCACGCGCAGGAGCTTGCCCTGCGTATCGATGGGCATGTCGGCCACTTCGTCGATATAGAGCGTGCCGTTATGCGCCTCTTCGAGAGCGCCCACCTTGCGCGCGGTCTGGCCGGTCTCCTCGACGCCGAAAAACTCGACCTCGACCCGGTCGGGCGCCATGGACGCGGCGTTGACAGCCACGAACGGCCCATTGGCGCGGGCCGAGCTGGCATGGAGGAAGCGCGCCGCCAGCTCCTTGCCGGAGCCTTGGGGGCCAGTAATCATGACCCGGCTGTTGGTCGGCGCCACCTTCTGGATGCTCTGCCGCAAATGGTTCATGACCGCGGATTTGCCGATCAGATCGGAGGTATAAAAGCTCCTCTCCTTCAGCTCCTTGTTTTCCCGGCGCAGCTTCGAGGCTTCGAGCGCGCGCGCGGTCACAAGCACGAGCCGGTCGGCCTTGAAGGGCTTCTCGATATACTCGTATGCGCCGCGCTTGATCGCCTGGACCGCGGTTTCGATGTTGCCGTGGCCGCTGATGATGACCACCGGCAGCTCGGGATACATCTTCTTGGTGCGCGCGAGCACATCCAGGCCGTCGAGTTTCGAGCCTTGCAGCCAGATATCGAGGATGACCAGCGACGGCCGCCGCTCCTCGATCGCGCGCAGCGCCTCGTCGCTGTCCTTGGCAAGCCTCGTCTTGTGGCCTTCGTCTTCAAGAATGCCGGAGACCAGCTCTCGAATGTCGGCTTCGTCGTCGACAATAAGGATGTCAGACGCCATGGCTATCTCCCTCTTTCCGCGCTAGGCCGCCGCACCGGATGCGCTTGCGCGCCCCATGCCGTCCTGCTTCAGTTCGCCGTTTTCCGCCTCCGTGCCCGTGGCCCGGAGCGTGACTGGAATCGACATCATTATCAATGCGCCGTGCGCGTAGCCTTCCGCCGCCGGCGCATCTTCAAGCTCAAGCACGCCGCCATGCTGCTCGGTAATCCTTTGCACGATGGCGAGTCCCAGCCCTGTTCCTTTTTGCCGCGTGGTGACGTACGGCTCAACCAGCCGGTGCCGGTTTTCCTTGGGCAACCCACAGCCATTATCGATTACGCCGATGACAAAGCGATGATCGCTTGCCTGGAGGCGGATGACAACGCGCCCCTTCTCCGGCACCTTGCCGTTGGAGCTGTGATAGGCCTCGACGGCTTCGCTCGCATTCTTGACGAGGTTCGTCACGGCCTGGGTCAAAAGCCTGCGGTCGCACAGCGCATGCAGCGGCTCGCTTGGCAGCTCCAGCTTATATTCGATGTCGTGCCGGCTCATCTGGAACAGGATGACCGCTTCCTTGACCATCTCGCGGATGTCCTGCTCCTCGAACACCGCGTTAGGCATCCGCGCGAACGACGAGAACTCGTCCACCATGCGGCCGATGTCGCCGACGTGGCGCACGATGGTCGCGATGCACTTGTCGAACACCTCGCGGTCGGTGGTAATGGAGTCCCCATATTTGCGGCGGATGCGCTCGGCGGAAAGCTGGATCGGCGTCAGCGGGTTCTTGATCTCGTGCGCGATGCGGCGGGCGACATCGGCCCAGGCGGAGGTGCGCTGTGCAACCGTCAGCTCCGTGATGTCGTCGAACGTCACCACCACGCCGTAGCCGGATTTGTCTTCTTCTTCCCGCGTGACCTGAACTGCGAAATTGTGCTCGCCGCTTTCCCGCACGATGGTGATCTGGGCATGCACCGCCCTGGACCGGCCCTGCCAGCTCGACTTGTCGATAATCTCGGCGAACTCGGGAACGGCGGCCTGCAAGGGCTTGCCGATGAGCTTCTGCTCCTTCAGCTGCAAAAGCTTGCGCGCGGAGCGGTTGATAAGCGTGACCCGGCCTTCCGGATCGAGCCCGATCACGCCCGCGGTCACCCCCGACAGCACCGCCTCGATGAAGCGCCGCCGTTCGTCGAGCTGGGCGTTGGCGCTCATCAGGCCGGCGCGCTGCGTTTCGAGATCGACCGTCATTTTCTTGAAGGTGGCGCCCAGCCTGCCGATGTCGTCGCGGGCAAAGCCGGCGTCGAGCTGAACGTTGAGGTTGCCCTGGCTCACCTCCTGGGCTGCGGCGATCAGCTTGCGGATCGGCATCACCAGACGGTTCGCGAAGGCCAGGCCCATCCAGATGGCCGAGGTAAGCAGCGTCAGTGCCAAGAGCACGTACATGAGCCCGAAGGCGAACTCGATGTGTCCGCGCAACTGCTCAAGCTGCGCGAATTCCAGGATGTTCATCTGGGTGCGCTGCAAGAGCCGGTAGACGTTGGGATTTACGGGCCGGATCACATAAAGGAAGACGTCGTCGTAGGCGGAGAGCTTCTTGAGCGCGGCCATGCCGTTCGACAGATCCCAGCTCAGGGGCACGATCCGGCCGTCCGTGGCACGGGCGACATCGGGCGGCGGCGGAACGCGGTAGTCCGAACCGTCGCTTGCCGCCGATGCCAGAAGATTTCCGTGGGAATCGATAAGGAAGGCCTGCGGCAGATTGCGCATCGACACGACGGCGCCGAAGGTCTTCGCGAACGCGACCTTGTCGTTGCGGAATGTGGCGGTGTTCTCCTCCAGCTCGCGCGAGATGCCCAGCATGTCGGAGCGGATGACCTGCCCGCTCTCCGCCAGATAGGACTGGGCCACCTCGACGGAGTTGCTCACGATGCCTTTCACGCGTTTCGAGAACATGGCGTCGAAATTGCGTTCGATCGAAACCGTCGCGAAAAACGCGAGCAAAACAGCCGGGAACAGTGCCACCAGGCTGAAGATGCCGGCCATCTGCAAGTGAAGGCCGGCGCCCGCGGTCTGCCGGCTGCGGGCCTTGAGAATTTTGACCGCTTGAAAGCCCACGATGCCGATGATGACGAGCACCAGGGCGGCGGTAAGGCCGAGCGCGCTCTTGACGACGGGGTCGGTGGGCACGATAGGGGTCAGGCCATTCAAGACGAGAAAGGTGCCGATGCTCGACGACAGCGCGGCAACGATGACGGCAAGGCTGATCCAGAAGCGCGTCCTCTCGCCAAAGGCTGGCATTGGAACCGCGCTGGCGACGGCATTGCCCGCCGCGCGGATCGGGCTTTCGAAACGCTTGAAGAGCAGAAAGCTAATGCCAAGACCGCCGAGCACCAAGATTCGCATTAGCAAGATCAGAAGGGCCGCGCCGATGCCAAAAATCAGAATGCCTGCGATTAGCCACAGGATGCCCGCCCCTCCTCTATCCCAAAGATCGTCCGGCGCCAGGGTGCTCTGGACGAGGAACTGCATGCTGCTGGAAAACAGCAGGACGGTTGTAACTATAACGGCGATCGTGAAGCGGAAGTCCCTGCGCAAAGCGCGCACTGGCGGCGTACCGGCGATGGTTTCTCCAGCCTTGCGGACTGGCTCCGGGATTGGCACCAAACAGGCAAGCGCGCGGACCTTGCCGCTCGCCGTCCTCCATGCCTGCGCCCCAGTCCGCCCAGCGGACCTAAGCCGCTCCATCAGGCGTTCCCTGACCTGCTTATCGAAATAGCTCAAGCAGCCGCCTCACCCCTGTTGCCAAGCAGCATCAGTGTATGCCGAGTTTGGGAAAATTGTGGCACGGGCAACACATTTACATGTGCAGTCTGTGTCAAAACTGTTTCTAAAGCGTTTCACGCGCATTTGATATGTTTTGCACGCAGAAATTTTTGAAGGCATGGCAGTAGCCCGCGCGGGTCCGCAAACACAAAGCTGTTCGAAAAGAGGGAATCGTGCCCGCGAAATGCCGCGATAGAGACGGGATTGCGTCCTTCTTTGAGGCCTATAGCCCCCTTGAGAAGGGTGAACCGCCAAACCGGAGGGAAATGGACCATGCGCCTTCTCAAGCAGGCGAGCCACGGCACGGTGGAAATCGGCCGGGGCCTGGGCTTCACGGACTATTCGCGGCGCGATCGAAGATACATCCGCAATCTCGCCCTCAGGGAAGGCTACCGGATCGGCTACACCCTGGCGGAAAATTTCACCAGAGAGGACGCCGCCGAAATCGAACTTTTTTCCGCTTCCGGCGACTAAGCGGTTGCATGGTACGTTATCACGGCGAAATAGGTCCGTTGGAACAACGAAATATCAGGAGTGAGGCATGCGCGAGATAAGGTTAGGATTGTTCGTTCCGGTTGTATTTCTGACTATGTCCGGCTTTGCACTGGCCCAGTCCCAGCCGCCGGTAACCATGACCCCCGTCGTTTCCGCGGGCAAGATGCGCCAGGTTGGCTTTTTCACATCCCTCAATCCGGATTGCAGCACCACTGGCGATATCGACGCGCGCCTTACCCAGCAGCCGCGGGAAGGCGCTGTCGAACTGGAGCAGGGAACCGGATTTCCCGTTTACCCTGAGAGGAATCCGCGCGCCATGTGCAACACGAGGCAGGTGCAGGGCATCAGGGTCAAGTACACGCCCAAGGACGGCTTCATCGGAAAAGACGTCTTCGAGGTGGAGTTCCTGACCCCGGCCGGCTCGGATGTGACCTGGAAATACTCAGTCACGGTGAAATAGAGTACCCCGGTCCACGTTAACCGGGGGGCTGACGCCCGCGCGGCAAAGACGCCTCATCCTGTCCTTCTCGCCGAGGGGAGTAAGACAGAGTGAGGGAGGCTTCCCGTCGATTGCGGGCTCCAAACGGTCACACCGGGCTGCGCACCACGCGGATCTTCTGCTCGCGGACCTTCTTGCGCAGCGTGTTGCGGTTGAGGCCCAAAAGCTCGGCGGCCTTGATCTGGTTTCCGCGCGTGGCCGTCAGCGCCGCGGTGATGAGCGGCGCCTCCACGTCGCGCAAGATGCGGTCGTAGAGGCCGGGCGGGGGAAGCTGCTCGCCATAGGAGCCGAAATAGTCGGAGAGATAGGCTTCCATCCACTCGTTGAGCCTGGCCTTGCCGGGCGGTGGCGCCTCGGGAGCTATGCCCGAGCTTGAGGACAGCTCGTTGTCGATGATGTCGGCCGAGATCGTCTCCTGCGGATAGAGCGCGGAGAGGCGGCGGACGAGGTTTTCAAGCTCGCGCACATTGCCCGGCCACGAGTGGCGCTTCATCCGGTCGAAGGCCTCCTTGGTGAGCGTCTTCGAAGGCAGGCCGCTCTTTTCCGCGAGCTTCAGGAAATGCCGCACGAGGTCCGGGATGTCCTCCAGGCGCTCGCGCAACGCCGGCATGCGCAAGGGCACCACGTTCAGCCGGTAATAGAGGTCCTCGCGGAAGAGGCCCAGCGAGATCTGGTGCTCCAGGCTTTTGTTCGTGGCCGCGACGATGCGCACGTCGGTCTTGATCGGCACGCGGCCGCCCACCGTCATGTACTCGCCTTCCTGGAGCACGCGCAGGAGCCGCGTCTGCGCCTCCATCGGCA
>PMBZ01000059.1 GCA_003153975.1 Hyphomicrobiales bacterium | reverse complement strand
TCGCCCTACCTGTTCTTCTCGGTGCATCTCGACGGCCTCAAGGAGCACCACGACGCGGCCGTCTGCCAGGACGGCGTTTTCGACCGGGCGCTGAGGGGCATTCTGGCCGCCAAGGCCAAGGGCTTCACCGTCAACGTCAACGCAACGGTTTTCGACGGCTACAAGGCCGAGGATCTCGCGCGGTTCCTGGACTTCGCACGCGATCTGGGCGTCGGCGTTTTCATTTCTCCCGGCTATGCCTATGAACGCGCGGCCGACCAGCAGAACTTCCTCAACCGCCGCAAGACCAAGGAGCTGTTCCGCAAAGTCTTCGCGCTCGGCAAGGGCAAGCGCTGGACGCTTGGGCAGTCGTCGCTCTTCCTGGACTTCCTTGCCGGCAATCAGCCCTTCCACTGCACACCCTGGGGCATGCCAAGCCGCAATATCTTCGGCTGGCAGAAGCCCTGCTACCTGTTCGCCGAAGGCTATGCCCGGACCTTCAAGGAGCTGATGGAAACCACCGACTGGGATAGCTACGGCACCGGCCGGTACGAGAAATGCGCGAACTGCATGGCGCATTGCGGCTACGAGGCCACGGCCGCGGATGCGGCGATCTCAAATCCGTTCAAATCCATAGCCCTGGCGTTCCGCGGCATCCGCACGGAAGGCCCGATGGCGCCCGAGATCGCGATGGACAAGCAGCGCCCAGCCGCTTTCGTGCACTCGCTTCACGTCGAGCGCGAACTCGCCCGCCTGAAGCAGGAAGAAGCCGAGGATGCGGGCCAACGCCTGACGGCCGCGGAATAAGACCGGGCTCCGCCTTGCCGGTATCGCCCGCAAGGCGGAACAACCGCCCAAAACGCCCGGAATCCGGATCGCCAGCGCCGGCACATGCGCTAATGTGAAGACTGCCGGATGCGAGGTTGCGGCCTATTCGAAGGGTAAAACCCCTCACCCTGTCCCTCTCCCACGCAAGCTCGCCAAGGCGAGCTTGCTACTCAAGAGCGTCCATATCCGCAAGCGGATATGGACGGGACAGGGAACGCTGGAAATCTCGCTGCGGGTAGTTCAGGGGTTCCTTCTCCATCCGCATCCGCTTGCGGACACGCCAAGACGCGAACTCGCCAAGGCGAGTTCGCGGGGAGAAGGGCAGGATGAGGGAAGATTCCCTCCGTTCAGGGCACCACCAAGCGCCTACGTTGCCAGTCTAGGCTCGGCCGTTGGCTTGGGCGCGCTCTTCTCGTGCAGTGTTAGGGCGGCCGTTTGAGGCGCGAACAAACCGAGGAACGGCCCCAGTGCCTGGCGGCTGCGGAGTAAGGCTTGGCTCGCCTTGCGCGTATCGCCGGCAAGGCGAAGCAATCCGGGCAAATCGCCGGGCCGCATCGCCAGCGCTTTGACGACTGCCCACGGGTCGGTCTCGCCGTCGTCGCGGGCGCCTGCCAGCGCGCTCGGCGGAATGGCCCGGTGCGCAGGGTCCAGAACCACCCTCAACACTGCAAACGGCAAGCCGTACTGCGCGGCGATCTCGGCGGTGAGCCCCGATTCCATGTCCACCGCCGCCGCCCCGGTCGCATTCCAGAGTGCCTTCTTCTCCAGAACCGATGTTATCGTCGAGTCCGAGGCGAAAACCGGCCTGTGATAGGCATCGGGGACCACGTTCAGAATCGACCTGGACCAATCCCTGCAGGTTTGCGACATGCGGCCTGCCGTCATGACCGAGCTTGCCACGACAACATCGCCCGGCCGCAATTCCGGCGAGAGCCCGCCGGCCACACCGATGCTGATCAAGCCGCTCGCGCCCGATTCGGCATGGGCGTGCAGGTACTTCCGGTATTGCTCGCGGCTTTGGCCGTAGACCACCTTAACGCCGGGTCCTTGCGCAATCCTGGCCTCGAATCCGAGCCCGGCCGCCGCCACCACGGGCCTAATGTCAAACATTGCATTCATATTTAGCCCGCTTCGCCGCAGCGCATCAAACTTTCCGCCGATCCAGCGCCCCCGGCTGGTTCATCGGCAGCCCTCCCAATTCGCGATTCCACATCGAATGCCAAACGCGGGAGATTGTAACAAGCTTCAGTCAAGATAGACGTCAGCGGTTCCCCAGTGCAAGCCGCTGGTGCCGCCGGGCACAATTTTTGCGCCGGCTGTTGCGCTCTTAAGACAGCAAGCTTTGCCAATAACTTAACTCTAAAATTAGCAACGTTCAGGAGCCCCCGCCTCCGCTTGTATGCTTTTGCGTGTAAACAATCCAGGCCGCCCGGAGAGCTTGGCACTTATTGCCGCATGTCCGCCCCCCGCGCGCGTTCCGCATTGCTTCCAGGCTCTTCGCCTGGGACGGCGGTTAGGGCTACCGGCCCACGGGTTCGCACCCGTTTGCCTCTCGCTCGCAAGCGAACCTCCAGCGCGGGCAGCAGCCCGCACCTTCCGCGCGATGCTTCGTTAACAATTCGTTCGAATTGCCTACGGCCTTGCCATAATTAATGCCGGCAGGGTAAACGCGCGGCGGTCATGTGTCCCGCTGCCCGCTTTTTGCGAATTTTTCCGCGCCTTTGGCCATTTTTTGCGCTCGCAAAATCCTATTAAATATATTTACAATTCGCGCGTTAACCATGAGGGAGCGCGCTCGCTGGCAAAAAATGCGCGCCGCATCAATGTCTTATGACGCAACCTGGCCCGTTAATCTCTCGATAAGGTGCATTTGCCTACAATTGCGTCAGGACCGAAGCCCTGCGCGCACCCGCTCAGGCCCCCAAATGTTAAGGCGTGACCTGGCAGCTCACGCCGCGTTGTTTTATTGCCGAGCAGACCGCGAGGGCGGAGCTTTTCACCTTGTAGGGGCCGGCGACGATTTGGTAGCCGCCCGCAGCGCCCGCCTCGACCTCAAGCTGCCGGTTGACCAGGATGTCGGCGAGCACGGTCTTGATCTGGTGGGCCTTGCTCTGCCCGGCGGCTTCGCTGCCGGCGGAACCGAACAGGATCATGAAGCCGCCCGCGCCGGCCGTCGTGGAAATGGGTGTGGCGGCAGGCTGGAGCGAGGCAATCCGCACCGGAGCAGGCGGCCGGGCCTTGGCGGCCAGGGCCGCCCTCACTGTGGGTGCGGGTGCCGGCGCGGCCTTGGCGGAGCGGGCCTCCGCAGGTTTGGGCCGGGTGAGCACACCGCTGGCCGAGGTTGCCGCACGCGGCGCGGCCGGCTCAGGCGCTTGGGCTTCGGCCGCGGCAGGTGCCGGCGGGGGCGCGGGAGGAGGAGGAGCAGGTTTTGACGAGCCGAAAACGCCGAACATGCTCCACCCCCCCCCGGACGAGCTTTGGGGCGCGGGCTCCGGAGCCATGCTGGCCTGCGCGCCGCCGGGTTGCGATGAGTTCAGGCCCATTGCCGCAATCACGCGCTGCTTGCCTTCCTGGGCGACCTTCCGCTCGCCTTGGGGAAGCGTGTCCATCCAAAGCGCGGTCGAATAGTCCTGGAGCGCACGGGCAAAAGCGCCGCTATGTTCGTTTATATGAGCACGGAGGTGGATGGCGCGGGCGGTGAGATCCTTGGGGAGACCCGCCTGCATGGCTTCGTCGACATGCCCGGCCGCCGCGTTCCAATCGCCGTCGTCATAGGCCTTGACCGCGCGTGAGAATGCCTCGACGCCCCGGCCGTCCGCAGCTGCCGCGAAGGCCGTTCCCAGTAGCTGTCCCGCCCCGGCGGCGATGCCGAGGCTCACAGCACACAGCAGTAGAAACCGTATGATACCGGGAGCCCGCATGGAGAGCCAATTTTCCTTTAGAGACCTGAACGCTAACCGCCCCCTTCAAGAAGCTAAACCGTCTAATTGGGGCGAACCCATGTCAGAAGCGTCTAGGCGATTCGCCCGCGCGTGCCAGCCCGCCGCACCCGTCCGTCCACAAACCCAAGCGCTAAATTTCAAGTTGTGCACAGAATTAGCACGCAACCGGAACCGTCTGCCGGTGGCCCAACGCCGTCATGCGCGAGGCAGCCTTCACCGCCGTGGCAATCCGGAAACAGGCTCACGGCTCTCGACTCTGGATTGCTCCGGGGGCGGGGCACCACGCAATGACGAAGAATGGCCAGCGCCATTAACGGACAGTATACTCCCTTCCCCGGCCTGCCGGCCAGCGGCGGTTCGCCGCTGCCTGGCGCTACTCCACCGTTACCGATTTCGCCAGGTTGCGCGGCTGGTCGACATCGGTGCCCATCTCGACCGCCGTATGATAGGCGATGAGCTGGATCGGGACCGCGTAGAGGATCGGCACGGCCAGCGGATGTGCCGGCGGCAACTCGAAATGCAGGTGCGCCTTCACGCTCGCCGCCGCATCGGCGGCATCGCTGAACACGATGAGCTGCGCGCCGCGCGCGGCAACCTCCTGCATGTTCGAGACCATCTTGTCGTAGAGGATATTCCTGGGCGCCATGGCGATGACCGGCACGCTTTCGTCGATCAGCGCAATCGGCCCGTGCTTGAGTTCGCCCGCGGCGAAGCCCTCGGCGTGCAGGTAGGAGATTTCCTTGAGCTTCAGGGCGCCTTCCAGCGCCAGCGGGTAGAGCGACCCGCGCCCCAGATAGAGAACCAGAGGCGCCTTCGCCAGCACATGCCCCAGTGCCACGAACTCGGACTCGCGGCGCAGCACATCGGTCATCAGGCGCGGAACCTGGATCAACCCGCGCACCAGCTCGTGCTCCTCGAAGGGCTGCAAGACCCCCCGCGCCCGGCCCGCCGCGATCGCCATGCAGGCAAGCACCGTGAGCTGGCAGGTNNGCCACACCGATCTCGGGGCCGGCCAGCGTGGGCAGCACCACGCCGGCCTCGCGGGCAATCGTGGACTCGGGCACGTTCACTA
The DNA here is from genome assembly GCA_003153975.1 of Hyphomicrobiales bacterium. GTDB lineage: Bacteria > Pseudomonadota > Alphaproteobacteria > Rhizobiales > Rhodomicrobiaceae > Rhodomicrobium. The sequence continues at coordinate 17,682 of PMBZ01000059.1, read as the reverse complement.
TCGCGACGATGGTTTGACCTTGCCGCTTGCAATAGCGCAGGCTTGCCAGCGTATCGGCGGTCTCGCCCGACTGCGAGACGAACAGCGCAAGCCCATCCTTTGGCAGCGGCGCCTCGCGGTAGCGGAACTCCGAGGCGATATCCACCTCAACGGGAAGCTTCGCGAAGCGCTCGAACCAATATTTTGCAGTCAGTGCAGCGTAAAACGCCGTGCCGCAGGCGGAGATGGTGAGCTTCGAAAGCTTCTCGAATGGAAGATCGCACCCAGGCAACTGGATGGTGTCGTCCGTAAAACGCACATAGTGCGAGAGCGTGCGGCTGATAACTTCGGGCTGTTCGTGAATTTCCTTCGCCATAAAATGGCGGTGATTACCTTTGTCGATCAGGAGCGCGGAAGCCGCGGTCCGGATGACCGGCCGTGCTACCTCCACTCCAGCCTCGTCGAAAATCTTCGCACCCGAATGCGAGAGCACCACCCAATCGCCTTCCTCCAGAAAGGTGACGCGATCCGTGAGCGGGGCCAGCGCAATGGCGTCCGAGCCCAGGAACAGCTCGCCGTTTCCGTAGCCAACGGCCAGCGGGCTGCCGCGCCGTGCGCCGATCAGCAGGTCGTCCCGGCCCGAGAAGATGATCGCCAGCGCGAACGCACCCTCAAGCCTCTTAAGCGCCGCCTTCACCGCCGCCACCGGATCGGCGCCGCGCTGAAGCTCGCGGTCGAGAAGCTGAACCACCGTCTCGGTATCGGTATCGCTCTCGAACACCGCGCCGTCGCGTTCCAGTTCCTCGCGCAACTCGCGGAAGTTCTCGATAATGCCGTTATGCACCGCGGCCACCCGCGTGGTCGCGTGCGGATGGGCGTTGCGCTCCACGGGCTTGCCATGCGTGGCCCACCTCGTGTGCCCGATGCCGCAGCTTCCGAAAAGCGGCTCGCTGGCCAGCCGGTGCTCAAGCGCGGCAAGCTTGCCCTCGGCACGGCGCCTGGTCAGAACCCCGCCCTCGACGGTTGCGACGCCTGCGGAATCGTAGCCGCGATATTCAAGCCGCTTGAGCGATTCGACGAGACGGGGAGCGGCAGGCTCCTTGCCCAAAATGCCGATGATTCCGCACATGGATGAGTACTTTCCCTCGCGGCCGGGCTTTGCCGGCCAAGCTGTGTCTTATTTCCGGATAACCTAAGCCGAGCCTGGAGCCAACTCAAACAGTGCTTCAATCTATTTCAAAAACCGTTTGCAGGCCTTACCGCGATTTATCGAGCGGTTTGTCCGTTGGGCCAAATTCGAAGCGTTCAACCCCTCTCCCTCAGGGAGAGGGAACGGCGCTGCGACCGTTGTGCAAGCGTCCCTTCTCCCACAGGGAGAAGGACAGGATGAGGGGTTGCGCCCTCCGTACAGGGCGCTGTCGCGTCTAACAGCAGCGTCTCCGCAATTACTGCTTATCGCCTTTGGGCGCGGGTGCTGCGGCTGCCGCCTTGGCGCGCGCCTCGTGGCGCGCACGTATGCGCAGTGCCCCTCCTTCCCGCATGACAAGGGGGGACCGCGTGACCGCGAGCGCATGATCGGGCACGTCCTTGCCGATCACGCTGCCCGTGCCAAGATAGGCGCCGTCGCCGATCTTCACCGGCGCGATGAGCGCGCTGTTCGAGCCGATAAAGGCGCCGGCGCCGATCACGGTCTTGTATTTCTTGTAGCCGTCGTAGTTGCAGGTGATCGTGCCCGCGCCGATATTGGCCTTCTCGCCGACCTCGGTGTCGCCGATATAACTCAAATGATTGACCTTCGCGCCAGCCTTTACATGCGAGGCCTTCAGCTCGACGAAATTGCCGATGTGCGCGGTTGGGCCGACCCGCGTTCCCGGCCGCAGCCTCGCGAACGGGCCAACGATGGCGCCCGCCTCCACGGTCGCCCCCTCGATATGGCTGAAGCCCTTGATCGTGACACCGTCGCCAATCACCGTTTTGGGACCGAAAAAGACGTTGGGCTCGACTAGCACGTCCTGTCCAGTAACGGTATCGTAGCTGAAGGTCACGCTCTCCGGCGCGATCAGCGTCGCCCCGCTTTCCATCGCGCGGGCACGCAGGCGGCCCTGCATGATGGCCTCCGCCTCGGCCAATTGCGCCCGCGTGTTCACGCCGCGCACCTCGTCCTCGCCGATCACTTGGAAGACCACGCGGTGGCCGTCCGCCCGCGCGATTTCCACCGCGTCGGGCAGGTAATATTCGCCGGCCTTGTTATTGTTGCCGATGCGCTCAAGCAGGCCCAGCAGCGTGGCGCCCTCGAAGGCCATGATACCGGAGTTGCATAAGCCGATGGCGCGCTCTTCGGGCGTCGCGTCCTTGTCCTCGCGGATGGCAAGCAACTCGCCATCGGCGGTGACGAGGCGGCCATAGCCCTTGGGGTCCCTGGCATGGAACCCCGCCACAACCATCTGGGCGCCGCCGTCGAGGGCCGCGGCCAAGCGTTTAAGGCTTTCCGCCGAGACAAGCGGAGTGTCGCCGTAAAGCACGAGAACCGGCCCATCTTCCGCTTCCAGCGCCGCCCGTGCGGTCAGCACCGCATGCGCCGTGCCCAGACGTTCCTCCTGCACGAAAAAGCGGGTTTCGATCGGCGTGGCGAGCTTGTCGAAGCCCGCCGCATCTGGCGGGATCACGGCCGAACAGCGCACAGCGCCCGCCTCGGCAGCGGCCCGCAGCACATGCTCCACTAGCGGCGCACCCGCCAGCGGATGCAGCACCTTCGGGATTGCCGATTTCATGCGGGTACCCTGCCCCGCCGCCAGAACCACCGCGTGAAATCCAGCCATTGCCAAGCCTCATGAAGGATGTGAGCACGCCCGTTGCTTAGAGCGCGACAAGCCCGCTGTCAAAAGAGGAAGCACGGACTGCGGCCTGTTTTTGACGCGGCTGGCTTGCCCGGAGCGGACTGGGCCGTTCGGAAGAGGCCATGGATTGGCTGGATTGCTTCCGTGGGAGCTGCCGGCCGCCACCGTAACGGCGATAGATCGTGAAACATCGCGACAGCAGTGTATCCAGCACCTGGCCCGGCGGGTAACGCACGGCCGCATTTTTGCCCGTGCTGGCGGCATAATCATACTTCCGCGCGCAATATGGTGCCGGGCTAGCCGCCACAAGGAAACATGAACTTACACCGCGGCGGCGTGCCGGGGCGCGGCGCTCTCGGCCAGGTAGGTGTCGAAAACGGCGCAGACGATGCGCAGCGCCGGGCGCGCTTCTTCCTTCACATGGATGCGGCGGCCTTCCAGTTCGATAAGGCCTTCCGCTGCCAGCCCGCCAAGCCTCGCGAGTTCGTCCGCAAAATCCGGGCGCAGAGGCGCGAACCGGGCGGACACCGCGTCGAGGTCCACCGCCATGTCGCACATCAGCCGCTCGATGATAGCCGCCCGCAGCTGGTCTTCGCCGCTAAAGGCGATGCCCTTCGCGATTGGAAGCGTGCCCTCCGTAACCGCGCGGGTATATGCGCCGGTCTCGACGAGGTTCTGCGCGTAGCCTTGCGGCAGAGCCGAGATGGAGCTGGCGCCGAGCGCGATCAGCGCCGGCACGGCGTCATCGGTGTAGCCCTGGAAATTGCGGCGCAGGCGGCCTTCGCGGGCCGCGATGGCGAGGCCGTCGCCGGGCTTGGCGAAATGGTCGAGGCCGATGCGCACATAGCCCTGCTCCGCCAGCGCATCGCCCGCCGCCTTCGACTGCTCGAAGCGCATCAGCGGGGTGGGTAGCGCATCCTCCGGGATCATGCGCTGGTTCTTGGCCATCCACGGCACATGCGCATAGCCGAAAAGTGCTATGCGGTCGGGCTTCAGCGTCACCGATTGCTCGACCGTCTCTTTGAGCGAGGCGGCCGTCTGGTGCGGCAGACCGTACATCAGATCGAAGTTGATCGCCTTGACCCCATTTTCGCGCAAGAGGTTCAGCGACTCTTCGATCATGCTCAGCGGCTGCACCCGGTTGATCGCCTTCTGGACCTTCTCGTCCATCTCCTGCACGCCAAGGCTCGCACGGGTGCAGCCCATGCGGCCCATCGCTTCCGCGGACTCCCGCGTGAAGGTGCGCGGATCGAGTTCAACGGCATTCTCGGCGCCGTCCACGATATCGAAATGCTCGCGCACGGCGTCGTAGGCGCGCAGCATGTCCTCTCCGGAAAGCGCCGTAGGCGTGCCGCCGCCCCAATGGATGTGCCGCACGCGCATGCGGCCGGGCAGCGCCGCCGCCACAAGCCCGATTTCCCGGATCAGCGTCTGCGTGTAGTCCGCGACGGGGTTATAACGGGCCACGACCCGCATATTGCAGCCGCAATACCAGCACATCTGCCGGCAGAATGGGATGTGCAGGTAAAGCGATAGCTCCGATGCGGGGTTGAGCCGCTCAAGCCACGCCTTGTAAGCCCCCGCGTCCACGTTCGCGGAGAAATGGGGCGCGGTGGGATAGCTCGTGTAGCGTGGCACACGGGCCGAAAAATATTTGGCAATGGCGGTTTGCATCGGGTCTGGCCTTCCGTAACACCGGCACTTTAGCAGAAGGAGCCTCGATGTAAATCGCAGGCCGCGCGCGCCGCCCGATGGCACAACCGCAGCCCCGCCACTGGGCCGCCGCGGCTCCAGCTCGAAAACTGCCGCCCGATGGGCTATTGCCGCAAGGAAACCGTGTCGCCGGGGGCCAGCCCCAGCTTCGCCGCCTCGCCGCCGCCGATCTCAAGCACGCGTGACGTTGGATGAACGGAAGGGATGATATCCGTCGACAAAGGCTCCGCCTCGCGCGCGATATGCTTGATGCGCCAGTCGTCGCCGATGAACACCATATCGAGCGGGATGTATGTGTTTTTCATCCACATCGTGATGGTGTGCTCGTCGTCGAACAGGAAAATCATGCCCGCCTTCTCAGGCAGGTTCCGCCGGAACATCAGGCCGTGCTCCCGCTTCTTGTCCGTGTCGGCGACTTCGACATCCAAGGTCAGGGGGCCATTCCTGGTCTCGATTTTCAGGCTCGCATGTTTGAAAACCGTATCCCCGAAGGCTGGCGCCACGATCAGAACGATTATAACAGCAAGGGCCGCTGTTGCGGCCCTTGTTACGTTTAAACGGTATTGGCGCATTCGCCTAACCCCTCATCAGTGGTGCGACGGAAACCCCGTTGCACCGTCTGGACGCAGCTCTGCGGCCATCAGACCCTTATCGCCGTGCCCATAGCGCACCTGAACGATTTGTCCAGGCCGAAGCTCGGCGAAGCCGAAACGCCGCAGCGTCTCCATGTGGACGAAAATGTCGTCCGTACCAGCACCGCGGGTGAGAAAGCCAAAGCCTTTGAGGCGATTGAACCATTTCACCATCGCCCGCTGCCAGTCGCTTTCAGGTACGACTTGGACATGGGTGCGCTGGGGTAGTTGCGAGGGATGAATCGCTGTACTTTCATCCATCTCGATGACACGGAAGGCTTGCAGCCCCCGGTCGCGCCGTAGAACTTCACATACGATGCGCGCACCTTCATAGGCAGTCTGATACCCATCCCGCCGCAAGACGGTCACGTGAATCAGAATGTCTGGAAGGCCGCCATCTGGAACGATGAAGCCAAACCCTTTGGATACATCGAACCATTTGATGTGACCCGCAATGACAAATACGTCGATTCCAGGTTGCTCTGCGATGTCGTTAAACGTCGATATAGTTGGAGGTAATGTGTCCCCCATTGTTTTAGTCCCCCGCTTCACTGAATGCGTGGTGTCCGCCAGAGTCTCGCCCAAGACCCTCACGCACACCAACTCACATCAAAAACATAACACCACCCGGCTCGCTGGCTAGAGAATTTTAACTCTTTCCCCAACGTGGCTGCCGGCCGGCGTGGGTCGCATACCACACCGTAAAACATGAAGTAGACCCGCATGTCCGCTTCAAGTGCTTGATATACCGGGTCCAACTGTGACGAAAGTGGGGCATGGTTTACGCCGGCGCCGTTCCGGCTGCCTTTCCGGAAGAGGTTTTAAACAGGGGCCGGCCGGCAGGTTTTCCACCCTTGACGGACGAATTTTTCCGCGAATCAACGCCCTCCCCCACCATTTCACCCGAATCATCCCCTGGAACCGGGCGAGTTTCCACACTTGTTGAAAGAGAACGATTGAAAGCTCCAAGGACCCCGGCGCAACGCCGAATGCCTTCGCCCGCGCGTTCGGGAAGTTCAGCCGGCCGGCCGGCCGCCGCCGTCAGGCCCTGGCTGCTTCGAAGCGCTAGCGAGTTGCGCAGGTCCTCCATCCATGTCTAATGTCGCGCCGGATAGGGAGGCAGCCTATGAAGTACCTTCACACCATGGTCCGCGTGAGCGATCTGGACAGGTCCCTCGATTTCTATGTGAACAAGCTCGGACTGCATGAGCTTCGCCGCATGGACAGCCCGCAAGGGCGCTTCACGCTCGTTTTTCTGGCCGCGCCCGGCGACAGCGGCGCGCAAGTGGAGCTTACCTATAACTGGGACCCGGAGGTTTATGGCGAGGGCCGCAATTTTGGCCACATCGCGTATGAAGTAGACGACATATATGAGGTCTGTCAGCGCCTTATGGACGCTGGCGTCACCGTCAACAGGCCGCCGCGCGACGGGCGCATGGCCTTCGTCCGCTCGCCGGACGACATCTCGATCGAGCTTCTGCAGAAAGGGGCTGCCCAGCCCCCCGCGGAGCCTTGGAGTTCAATGCCGAACACCGGCAAATGGTAAGGAGCATCCCGTGAACTCAAGCGATTACACGCCTGCGGCCAAGGCGCTGCACTGGCTGATTGCGCTCTTGATCTTTGTCCTGTTTCCCCTTGGCTGGGCGATGGACGATTTCACGGGCGTGCAGAAGTTCCAGGCCTTCAATCTGCACAAGTCGCTTGGCATCACCGTGCTGGCGCTCATGGTTTTGCGCGTGATCTGGCGCTTCTTCAATTCCGTACCCGAGCTGCCTGCCTCGATGCCCGAGCGCCAGCGCAAGGCGGCACACGCCGCCCACGCTCTTCTATATCTAGCAACCTTCCTGATAACGTTCGCGGGCTGGGCCTTGATTTCCACCTCCAGCAAGCCGTCGGTCCTGTTTCAGGTGACGAACTTTCCTCTGCTACCCTGGCTGAGCGATCTGCCGGCGGATGACAAGAAGGCTTACCATCATCTGTTCGAGGGCGCGCACGGGTTCCTTGGCTGGGTTCTCCTGGCTCTGATCGTGGCCCATATCGCGGGCGCGCTCTATCACGCCATCGTTCTGAAGGACGGCATCTATTCCTCCATGAAGCCGAATTTCGGCAAGAAGCCGTCCGGGCTTGCCGTGGCGCTGCTTGCTTTTGGCGCTGGTTTCCTTGGCCTGAGCGGAACCGGCAAGGCGGTCGCCAGCGAATGGAGTGTCAAGCCCGAGGCCAGCCAGATTGCCTTCGAGGCAACAGGCGGCGGCTACACCACGAAAGGGACTTTCGGGCAGTACCGCGCCGAGATCGAGTTCGACCCGGACGCACCCGAGCAAACCGCGGTCAGGGTGCTGCTCAACATGAATAGCGCCGCCACGGGTACAGCGGACGCCGACGAGGCGCTGAGGTCGGCCGAATTCTTCAACCCGGCGCAATTCCCAACGGCGCAGTACGCGGCCAGGGGTGCGCAATCCGCCGGTGCCGGCAAATACGTTTTGAACGGCAGGCTGACCCTCAAGGGGGTGACAAAGCCCGTTTCCTTGCCATTTCTTATTAACATAAAGTCCGGAACGGCGCATGTTACGGCCGAAACGAAGATCAACCGCCTCGATTTCGGCGTGGGGCAGGAGACCATGGCCGGGCTTGCCGTCGACAACGATGTCAAGCTGACGATCGATCTCACCGCCGTACGCCTCGACAACTAGCGGCATTGTAGCGCGTCCATGGAAACACACCGCCCAACGCTGATCTCGGCCGTACTGCCCGCTTACGAGGAAAGCGAGGGGCTTCCCATCATGATCTCCTCGCTGATGCCGGTGCTAAGTGCCACAGGCTTCAATTATGAGATCGTCGTGGTGGACGACGGCAGTGCCGATAACACAAGGGCCGTGATGCTTGGCCTTTGCGCGCGGCATCCATGCCTGCGCTACATCCGGCTTTCGCGCAATTTCGGCAAGGAAGCCGCGCTCTCGGCTGGGCTCAGGGCCGCCGCCGGCGATGCGGTCATCCTGATGGACGCCGATGGCCAGCATCCGCCCTCGCTCATCCCCGTGCTCATCGAGCAATGGCGGCAAGGGTTCGAGGCCGTCGCCGCCGTTCAGGAAACCCGTGACGAGTCCTGGGCCAAGCGTCTTTTCAAGCGCACCTACTATCACCTCATGGAAGCTGGCAGCCATGTGGTCATCGCCCCGGACGCCGGCGATTTCCGCCTGCTCGACCGCAAGGTGGTGGACGCCATCAATGCGCTTCCCGAGCGCAACCGCCAGATGAAGGGACTCTACGCCTGGGTCGGCTTCCGCACCGCCTATGTGCCTTTCAAAGCCGAGGCGCGCATCGCGGGCGAAACGAAATTTACCTGGGGGCAGCTCTTCCGGCTGGCCTTCACCGGCCTTACCTCGTTCACCGTCATGCCGCTGCGGCTCGTTTCGGTGGCGGGGCTCGTCATTTCGATCACCTCCCTGCTATACGCCTTCTATCTGCTCTTCGAGCATTATGTGGAGGGCGACCACCTGCCGGGCTGGGCAACCCTTTCGGTGGGCATGATGTTCCTGTCAGGCGTGCAGCTTCTGGCCCTCGGTGTCATCGGCGAATATCTGGGCCGCACCTTCGAGGAGGCCAAGCAGCGGCCGGTCTACATCGTCGCGGAGGACACAACGCAAAAGGCAAGGCTGCATCCCGCGCCCGCGATATACGACGCCGCCTCCCGCGTCGCGGACGCGAGCAAACCCGATGAGCAGGCGGCGCCCTGATGCAACAAATCGCCATCTTCATCGCGGTCGGATGCGCCGCGGCCGCCGTCCACTTCGCGGTGGTCCTCGCGGCGGTCGAAACGCTGGCACTCCACCCTCTCGCCGCCAACGCGATCGCCTTCGGCGTTGCGTTCGTGGTGAGCTTCGGCGGTCATTCGCGCTGGACTTTCCCAATCGGCCAGGAGCAGCACGCCTCCGCGCGCATGCGCTTTTTTGCGGTGGCGCTCACCGGCTTCGTCATCAATCAGACGGCTTACGCCTGGGCGTTGCACATTTTCGGGAAGGATTATTATCAAATCATCCTCCCCCCCGTTATACTTGGCGTGGCAGCCGCCACCTTTTTCCTGTCCAAGCTATGGGCCTTCGCTCAGCCGCAGGGCTAGCAACGATGCGCAACGTCATTATCAACGCCGACGATTACGCCATGGATGCGGGCGTGGACGCCGCCATATTGCGCCTCGCGGAGCTTGGCGTGGTGACGGCAACGAGCGCGATGGTGCTGGCGCCGCGCTGGCCCGGAGCGGCCGCCGCCGTGCGCAACGGGCCTCCCCTTTCCGTGGGCCTGCATTTCGATCTGACCAGCCCCTTCGCCACTGCCGGCCTGCCGGCGCAAAGCCTGTCCGCCTTGATCCTGCGCACCCACGCCGGGCTGCTCGACCGGGCCACGCTGCGGCATCGGGTGGACCGCCAGCTATCCCTTTTCGACGAGGTACTTGGCCAGCCTCCCGCGTTCGTGGACGGACATCAACACGTTCACCACCTGCCCGCCATCCGCCAGGTGTTGCTGGAAGCGCTCGAATTCCGTTATGGAAGCGCCAAAAGCCGCATCGGCCTGCGCATCTGCGCGCCAAGACGATGGAGCGGCGTAAAGGCTGCGATCGTCGCGGCCACGGGCGCCCGCGGCCTGTCCCGGCTCGCGGTGGAAGGCAGGCACCCGCTAAACTCGGACTTCGCCGGTGTCTACGATTTCGACCCCGCCGCGGATATTCCAGCGCTTTGGGAGGGCTGGGCCGCCGGCTTGCGGGGACCCTTCCCACTCATCATGTGCCACGTCGCGGCAGGAAGCGATCCCGCCCCGCAAGACCCGATCCGGCTGGCCCGTTTGCGCGAGTTCGAATGGCTCGCTAGCCAAGAATTCCGGTCCTTCCTCCAGCGACACGCCCTGGCCCCGGCACGCTGGCCTCGGGCCTGACCGGGCCGCCCGGCAGATCTGGCCCTGGCTGGAGCGGCGGCTTGCCATTGATGCGCGCCATAAGCTCTTTGATGGCGCCTTCAACCGGCCGGAACTCGAAGCGCACCGTGTGCTTGCCCGCGGGCACCTGGATGGCGCGGAACAGCACGTTGGCCTTCAGAATCTCCGCCGGCTTTCCGTCGACGCTTCCGAACCACCAGGGGTGCCAGACATCGTTTAGGACCACAAACCCCGCATCCGCGCTGTCGACCTCGATTTCCACGGCCGTGTTTTCATAGGTCTTAAGCGAGATGGCGGCATTGGTGAGGGCGACGTGCAAGCCCTGGACCCCAGGCGTGTCCGGCGGCGTGCCGTTCAGGAGTACTGTTTGCGAAGGGTCGAAGTGGGGCCAGCGGCCGTCAGCGGCCATTTTGTCGAAATTGGCAGGCCTCCAGCCTTCCACGAACATGACACGGGGAAGCGCGCGGGGATTCTCGTAGATGTAGCCATCGGAGGTGTGCGCGACGAGCTTGAGATCCCCGAACCTGAGCTTCTTGTCGAAGGTTTCAATCGGCCGGTCGATGGCGATGTAGCGAAGCCCGAGCAAGTCCGCCATGGTGGAGCGGTAGGACGGGAATAGCGGCGTGAACTCCCGCTGCCTTGCCTCGGCGACGGTTTCGCTGGCACTTACGGATTCCACGACTTCGCCAAGCCGGACGGGATTATAGCCAAGCACGTGATCGAAATTGTGGATCAGGGCGATATTGGGCCATTCGAAACCCAGTCCGACCAGTTCGACGCGATCCCTCCAGATGGAGTTCGCCGGCTGTTTGAGATGCTCCTTGAGGAAAGCGACCGTATCGTTCTTGGTATCGGCGCGCAATTCCTCGTAATGTGAAGGAGCCATGGCGGTCGAACGGCTTGGGCCGTTGCCGATGGCGAGGTCCGCGGTCATGAAGGCGGCGAGGCCTGCCACCGTCAAACCGGCATAACGCTGCGATTGCTGGCTGAAAAGCAGCAGCAATATCCACCCGCCCGCAAACAGTGCCCCGGAAATCAGCACGGGCTGGATCGCCGGATAAAGACGATCGTGCGCTGCCGCCACACCCAGAGCGGTCAGGAACACAGCCGCGAGGATACCCCATACCACATAACCCTGCCCCTTGCTCGGCGGCTCGTCCTCGGTGATAAGCAGGTGCAGAAAATACCCCGAAGCGATGGCTGCCATCGGCGCCAATACATAGGTGGCGTCCGCGGGCCTGCGGAACATGTCGACGCCTGGCAGATAATCGTAAAGCCAATGGAAAACGATGGTGTACCGCCCGAGCCCATAAAACAGCAGCGCCACGGCGGCCAAGCTGAAGAAGCGGATTTCGCGCTGCCAAAACTTTCCGCGCGCGATCCCCACGGCAAGGAGAAGAAGCACGGGAATAACACCGATATAAACCTGCCCCATGTTCTCGTTGAGCGACAGCCATTCGGCCGGCCACCCGATGCTGGCAGGCCCCCAAAAGGGCGCGTCCGAGCGCACGGAATAGAGATCGGGAATGGCGGCCGTTAAGAGCGACCCAGGATGAAGGGCGCCGCGCGCGGCCTCCTTGTAGGGGATCTCGGGGCGGTTCGAATCCAGAATGAACAGGAGGCTCAGCAGGATCGGCCCCGCGGCAAGGATCGAGGCCACAACGCCGCCGCTCACCAAGGCCGGCATCGTCTGGCGCACCGCGGTCCAGAAGCGCGGCTGAGCGAGCCAGTAGTTGAGTGTGTATCCAACCAGCACATAGATGCCGATCAGCGCGACCTGCCCCGGCTCGATGACCATCATGGCGGCGGCAAGTCCCGCCAATGCACCTGAAAAGAGCGTCCTTCGCTCAAGCGCGCGCGCCAGGAGCCACAGCGTCAGCATGAAGAAGGCGAAGGTTTCGATCTGCTTGATGTGCTGAATCCGCCAGACCGAGGAGCCGCCAAGAGAGGTGGCAAGGGCGGCCACGACCGCTCCAGCCGGGTGCCAGCCGCGATCCCTGAAGAACATGAGAACGGCGAAGCCGGCGGCGGCCAGCAAGAGGAAGCAATAAAGATCGAGCTGGCGGAAGCTTGGGTTGGGCTCAAGCCAGGCAAGCAGGAACGCCGGTGAGAAGATCAGCGACTGCGGATCGGCGATCTGGGGCGAGCCTCCGAACACATTGTGGTTCCAGGCTGGCGACTGCCCCGTGTGCAACGCGTTCGCCAGGAACTGCAATTGCGGCAGGAAATGCGCCTTCGCATCCCAGGGGACGGTCACATCGCCCGAAAGCCACGGCAATGCGAAAAGCGCCCATCCAGCCGCAAAGGCAATCGCCGCTACGGCATACCCACTCTTAGATTTTGCAAACATGACCGCCGGCCGTGTCCCCGCTCGTATTTCGGTAGATTGTGCAAAGGCGAATTTGTCTTTTCTTTACCGCTAGGATGGCGAAAAACGGTAGCGCACCGTGGCCGAAGGCGAAAGGCCGGCTAACGTCGCAGCCACTGCCGTGTTATACCTCGTTTTGTGCCAAACCTATGACGTTTTCTTCACGCGAAAGAAATATCGCCCGGCTTACATGGAAGCTCGGGTTTAGCTTAGCCTTCGCTGCCCGGGAGGGAAGGCTTGAAGAGATCGGGACCGCATGCCCCATGGCGCACGCTTAAGCCAGGCAGCCGGCAGAAAATCAGAACCTCCAGCCGCAAACTTAAGCGGGCAGTAGCACTTTTCGCATCCGCCATCATGTTGGGCACGGCGGCTCTGCTGGTATCCGTCATCATCCAGGAACGGAATGCCGCCGCGAGGCGCGCTTGGGATAAAACATACAATCTCTCCGGCGCCTTCGAGGACCAGGTCCGGCGCGTCATAGACAGCATTCGCGCCTCCATGTCGCTCCTGAAACCGAGGCTCGCCGCCGAGGGGGCCGGCTTCGACCTCGTGGACTGGATCGCGCATGCGCCCGGATTCGCGGCCACGGCGGTCCAGGTGTCGCTCGTGGGTCCGGATGGCAAGATGCTTAGCACTACCCTCGACCGCCATCCAGGGCCGGCCGATCTTTCGGACCGTGAGCATATCCGGGCGCAGATGGCGGGCCGCGGCGGCATTTTTATCGGCAAGCCGGTCCTGGGGCGCATTTCGAAGCGCATGAGCATTCAAGTGAGCGACCGGATCGAAGGCCCCGATGGGAAGCTTCTGGGCATCGTGGTCTTTTCCATCTCCCCCGATTTTCTGACCGCGCTGCATAAGAGCGTGCGCCTGGGCAAGGGCGGCTCCATGATCCTGGCCGGCCTCGACGGGGTAATCCGCGCATCCTATGCGGGCTTCCAGAAGCCGGATGAAGACTACATCGGCGCCACGATAACGGGCTGCGCCGCTCTGACGGACGCCGCCAAGGCCGGCGACGGCGCCTATATGGGTAAGAACCCTCTCAACGGCGAGCCTGCGTTTTTCAGCTGGCGCAGGGTCTCCGGCTACCCTCTGGCCGTCATCGTTGGCCTGGACGAGCCGGAAGTCTATGCCGCCTCCAACCGGAGCGCGGTTTTGCTGACCGCCATGGGTGCCGCCGTTCTTGCCCTGACATTCGCCATCACGCTGATCCTGTACCGCGAGATCGGCCGCAGGGTGCAAAGGGAGATCGCTCTATCCTATGAGAACCGCAAGGCCATGTATGCAAGCGAGGATCTCCGCCTCCGGCACGAGCAGCTTCAGAAAACCAGCGCCGGGCTTAGCGCCGAGCGTGCCCGCCTGCAGCGGCTTAACCGCAAGCTTGCCAGGGCGAAGCAGCAGGCGGTCTACGCGGCCCAGGCAAAGACCTCGCTTCTCATGAACATGAGCCATGAATTCAGAACGCCCATGCACGCCATTCTGAACTATACGAGCATGGGACTGAAGAAGCTCGAAACCGCCGATACGGCCAAGCTCGGGAAATATCTGCGGAACATCAACATCTCGGGCATAAGGCTGCTTGGGATGCTGAACGCGCTGCTCGACATGGCGAAGCTCGAGTCGGGCAAGTTCGACCTGCACCTTTCGCTTGCCGACCTGGCGCAAATCGTCCGCCAGTCGCAGGCCGGGATCGACTCACTCTTCGAGGCTAAGCAGCTCCGCCTGGAGCTTGAGGTGAGCGCCCCCGCCACGGCGGCATATTTCGACCAGCTCCAGATTACCCAGGTCTTTGTAAACCTGTTCTCGAACGCGGTTAAGTTTTCGCCCCCGCAGGCCGCCATAAAGGTCGCGATCGAAACCGGGACACTGGCTGGGCAGCGCCCGGCCCTGCATTGCACGGTCGCCGACGAGGGTTCCGGCATCCCCGAAGGCGAATTGGAGGCGATTTTCGACAAATTCGCGCAGGGCACGCGGACTGAGAATGGCGCGGGCGGCTCGGGGCTCGGGCTCGCGATATGCCGCGAAATCGTCCATCTGCACCAAGGGAAAATATGGGCGGCCAACGGGCCTTCGGGGGGCGCGGTCTTCCATGTCGTTTTGCCAACGGACCTGGGCGCCCAGGCCGCCAGTGCGCGCCCGTCGCAAAAGCCGCCGAAAAATACGGCGCTTTCCTTAAATCCTCCGATCAAAAGTTGCAAACCTTTGTAAGGTTGCGGCGATAATTGCGGCTGGACGGTAGGGAAAGGCACCGGAACCAGGCGATGCGAACGAAGATCCTCACGGCCGACGACGACGACATCAACAGGGACATCCTCAACGAGTATCTGACCGGCGCCGGGTACGAGGTCGTCGAGGCTGACGATGGCGACACGGTGCTCAAGCTTCTCGGCGAGGTCGAGGGCGTCGAAGCAATCCTTCTCGACCGCATGATGCCGCGGCTCAACGGCATGGAGGTGTTGAAGGTTGTAAAGGCGGACCCGCGATTCCGCGATATTCCCGTCATCATGCAATCGGCCGCGACCGCGCGCGATCAAATCCGCCAGGGCATAGCCGCCGGCGTCTATTACTATTTGACGAAGCCATACGAAGAGCAGGTGCTGCTGGGCGTCGTGAGCGCGGCGCTTAAGGATGCCGCGGATATAAAAAGGCTTCGCGAGGAAGTCAGCCAGCACAGGCGCATATTGGGCCTTTTGGAGCGGGCGCGCTTCCGCTTCCGCACCCCGGAGGATGCGAGAAATCTGGCCTTCCTGATCGCTAACTGCTTTCCCGAGCCGCAGGCGGCCGTGTATGGGCTATACGAGATGCTCATCAACGCCGTCGAGCACGGCAATCTCGGCATCGGCTACGTCGAGAAATCCAGGCTTGTGCTCGAAAACCGGCTTTTCGAGGAAATCGGCAAGCGCCTGGGGCTTCCGGAAAACCGGGAAAAATGGGCTTTGCTTTCGTTCGAGACCGCCGGGAATCAGCTTCGCGTGCGCATCAAGGACCAGGGGCCGGGCTTCGACTGGCGCCCCTATATGGAGATCTGCGTCGACCGGGCCACGCACCCCAATGGCCGCGGCATCGCCACGTCGAAGCTCATGTCGTTCTCGGCCGTCGAGTATACCGGGTGCGGCAACGAGGTGATCTGCACCCTGGACATGGACAGCCATGCCAGCGCGGATGCCGCCCCGCCGGCTACTCCGCCTGCCCCCGGAAGCCCGGCGTCGGCGAATAGCTGAACGCCGATGGGCCGCGCATGGATGTGATGCCGTAGGGGTTGCCGCCGCTCAGGCTGCCGGCCGAGCCACTGACCGTGCCGCCATAGACCTGGAAGCTGCCCATCGACGATTCCGTCTTGCCGTTCACCTTGTCCTGCAGCGCCTGGAAGGCGTCGTTATCGGACAGGTCGACCGCCGCGCCGTTGCCGCTCCCGGCCTTGGCCGGCTGCTCCTGCGTCCAGGCTAAGGCCCCGCTCGCCGTCATCAGGGCCGCAATCGCGCCCGCGCTAATTATAGCAAGTGTGCGCATGTCTTCCCTCGCTCACCGTTTGCTGTTTACCAAGAGTTACCATGCCGCGCCCGCTTTTGTACAGCCCCGAGGGGTTGCACGTGGCAAACGCTTACAAATTGAGACAAGCCGTTCGCGGCTTGCGACTGGTGCGCAACGGCATTTGTACGCTTGACGTACATCGTACGCCAATTGTAGAGTCTGCCTATGATCCTCAGCTACCGGGACAAGCGAACGGCAGCCTTTGCTCGCGGCGAGCGGGTGCCGGCCTTTCAAAATATCGAAAGGCAAGCATATAAGCGGCTCGATATCCTCGATGCCGCCACTAGCCTGGGGGATTTGCGCGCCCTGCCCAGCAATAACCTCGAAATGCTGAAGGGCGACCGGATTACCCAGTACAGCATCCGTATTAACCGGCAGTGGCGCATTTGCTTCGAATGGTCCGAAGGCGATGCCGGCCCCTCGAATGTTGAGATCGTCGATTATCACTAGGAGACACCCATGGCCCGGCCCGCCACGCACCCCGGCGAAATTTTGAACGATGAGCTTGAGACGCTCGGGCTGACGCCTACGGAGCTTGCCCGCCAGCTCAAAGTGCCCGCCAACCGTATCACCCAGATCGTGGCCGGCAAGCGGAGTATCACCGGCGACACGGCGCTCCGGCTTGGCCACTGGTTCGGCATGAACCCGCAGTTTTGGCTCAATCTGCAATCCGCCTACGACCTTTGGCGGGCGCGCGAGATGGTGGGCGCCGAGATCGCGGCGCTGCCCAAGGGGCCGTCGCATCAGGGCGCATAGCCGCGCCGGGAAGTTTCCGCCCGCCTCCGCGCCGCGATGCCGTTTACGATTTGCCCCGGTGCTCATGCCGCCCTGCCCGCTCTCTCGATGGTGCCATTATCGCCGATGCACCTTGCGGAAGCCTTAAGGCGCACTTAAGACGCTGATATCAATGCGGTATTTCTAGCATGCCCGCATACACCGCCCCGGCAAAATGCACCGTCCCATGGTTAATCCGCGAATTGCTTTTGTATTTAACGGATGTTTCGGAACGCGAAAATCGACCCGAAGCGCGGTTTTTTTCGCAAAAAACGCGCTTGCAAACCTTAACGGCGGCGGCGTTTACCATCCCCGCATTAAGCATTGTGGCGCGCCAAGGCGAGCCGCTTGACATCCTGGCGCCCGCCCGGCCCCCTCGCGGACCGGACCGCTTCTGGTTATTTTCGCCCGCAACGCCTATACTCTCTCTTTCAGGAGGTGGAGCAATGAAAGTCGAGTTGAACGCGGACGTTGAAGCGCGCATCAGGAAGCTTGTCGAAGCGGGGCAATTCCCCTCCATCGAAGCCGCCGTCAATTACGGCGCCTCGCTCCTGCATGAGCAGCTCGCCGAACGCGACCGCAAACTCGAAGACCTGCGTGCAACGCTCGCCGCCTCGATTGCCGAGGGCGGGCATCATAGCGCCGATGAAGCGCTCGCCTATCTGGCCGGACAGCGAGCGGCACGCCGGCAGCCGTAATGCCCACACTCGTATTCTCGACACCGGCGCTCAGGGATCTGGCTGAAATCGAGGCGCGCGTTGAGGAAGTCAGCGGCAGTGGCGAGGTGGCGGAAGCGTTCGTCACAAGGCTTGTTGAGAAATGTAAACGCTTAGCCGGATTCAAAACCAGGATTGGCAGGCCGAGGCAGGAACTTCTGCCGGACCTACGAAGCTATCCCTGTAACAGGGGCAAAACACCGGGCAAC
>PMBZ01000261.1 GCA_003153975.1 Hyphomicrobiales bacterium | reverse complement strand
TAGAACACGGCCTGAAGATACAATGCTTGCCGGTATGTTCCCGAACGGACGAATAGCGCGAGCGGGCCGGAATTTTGATTGTGCCGGTCACCGGAATAACCAAGATGGCGGACGGCGCCCTGTGTGCGCCGCGGCACAAAGTGACGCTGTGCAGACAGGATATCGCGCATAAAGACCTCGCTCCGGGAGCAGAGTATCATCTTAGGCGATGGAGGACGCGGCCCATAGACTCGGAAAATACTCAATCGAGTGCACTGAGATCAGAGTAGATTCCGATTCTATGGCTTGCGGGCGGGGTAGTTTATCCTCAGTCTTGGCCTCAATACGGGGCGGATTGGCGATAGGCGATGAACGAACCAAATGAGTTCCTGCCCGCAACTCTGCCCGCCTTAGATCCGATCGCACGGCTTGCCGTCAGAAGGCTGTCCGGTTTTCTGTCTGGCCTCTCGAATGCAATTATAATTGGGGGCATCGCGTTCCTGGGGGCGGCCGCCGGCTTCGAAACCACGCTGAGTGAGCGTTATCCCATCGAGCATACGCTCAGGTCTCCCGCTAAGCTCCCACTTGTGCTGATAAGCGCTGACGGCCAGCCCTTCGCCAAGCGCGGCGAGTGCATCGCAGAGCCAGTAACGCTGAATGAGTTGCCCCGGCATCTTATCGATGCCGTGCTGGCGAGGGAGGATCGCCGCTTCTATAGCCATATCGGCATCGATCCCCGGGGAATGCTGCGCGCAGCTCGCCGCAATTATCGGGCTGGGGCCATTCGCGAGGGCGGCAGCACCATCACGCAGCAACTCGTGAAAATCTCTTTCCTGACCAGCACTACGACCTTCACGCGCAAGCTTGAGGAGGCGTTGCTGGCCATGTGGGTCGAAAAGCGGCTTACGAAGAGCCAGATTCTTGAGCGCTATCTGAGCAGCGTCTATTTCGGCAAGGGCTGCTTCGGCGTGCGCGCCGCCGCCCGGTATTTTTTCGACAAGTCCGTGGGGGAGTTGAATGTATCGGAATCGGCACTGCTGGTGGCTCTGCTACGCTCGCCAACCCGGTTTAGCGCAAATCTTGAAGAGGCGCGCCAGGATGCCAGACTGGTTGTGCGGGCCATGGTTCGCGACGGCCGGCTCGATATAGAAAGCCCTGCTCACCTCCAGCCCGCGAGGTTCGTTGCTGCCCGGGGCAACGAGCCTGGCGCCTACTATGCCGATTGGCTCGCGGACTCGCCGCAAATGGAGATGAAGGACCGCCACTCCCGGCAGCCGGTTCAGGTTTACACCACCTTCAAGCCCGCGCTTCAACGGATCGCCGAAAAGGCCGTCCAAAAGGTACTCGATAAGGAAGGCGGCCGGGTTCATGCGAGTCAGGCCGCGCTGGTGGCCATGCGCACCGATGGCCGCGTGGTGGCTATGGTTGGCGGCAGGGATTGGGCGGCCAGCCGCTTCAACCGGGCCGTCCAAGCGCGGCGGCTGCCGGGTTCAGCCTTCAAGACGTTCGTCTATCTGGCCGCACTGGGGTCAGGCGCGAGCCCTGGCGTGGTTTTAGCGGATGAGCCGATATTCATCCGCAGCTGGGGACCGGAGAGTTTTGGCGGCGGGCGTTGCGGTAGTGGGACGCCCGCTCAAGCCTTCTCCGCGTCCATAGGCGCAGTTGCTGTGAAGGTGTCCGAAGGGGCCGGGCGCGATACTGCCATCGGGACGGCGCGCGATCCCGGGATTGCCTCTCCGATAGCGTCCGAGGCCAGCTTTGCAATCGGTACTTCGAAACGCTCCTTGCTCGAAATGACGGCGGCCTATGCCGCGATTGCGGCGGGCGTCTATCGGGTCGAGCCCTGGGGCGCCGCCGGTCCCGGCGCTGAGCCAGCCGCCGGTGGCGAACCTCCTCGCGAAGCGGGTCTTTGGAAGCTTGCCACGGCGGAAAGTATGCGAGAGCTGCTGTCCCCGGAGGTTCGCAACGGCTCCGGCCGCGCTACCCGGTTGCCGATACCGGCTTTCGGCAATACCGGCACTAGCCAGCAGCACCGGGATGCCTGGTTCATCGGCTTCGCGGGCAATCTGGTCATCGGCGTGTGGGCAGGCAATGACGATAACACGCCGATGGACGGGGCCACAGGCGGCAGCCTTCCGGCAGAGATCTGGCAACTCGCGATGCAAGAAGTGTTGGATACAGACCCCGATTTCCGGCGGACGCCGCCCTCCTCGGCCGGGGTCTTCAAAGCCCGCGGCCAGGAGCCGCTTGAGTGCCTCTCGCGTCTCGCCGAGCTGGAAGCATCGGTTGTCACCGCCGTTCCAGAATCGAGAGGGACGCGCCACGCCACGCAGGCTACCTCCTCGCGCCCGCGCCGCCTCACCTCCCAAGAGTTTGAGCGGCGCGAGGCCAACAGCTCGGATTTCAGCGATATGGGTTGGCCTGGCCGCAATTAGAGCGCCGGCCTGAAAAAGCGGAACCCAAAAAGAGGTTCCCCCTTGCGGATCATGGCCAGCGCCGATCGCGCAGAAGGACTCCGCCGCGCCATGTTTCCCGGCAAAGGCGCACCACAGGAGGCGCCCCTTTCTATCCAGGGGGGAGCCAACAAAAAAATGCACCGGCAATCCTTTTGCCGGTGTCGCGATTCATGCGCTGCTATCGGCGTCTTATTCTCCGCAACCACGCCCTTCAACGCATTCGCGGAACTCGTGCCCTCTGTCACCGTGATGTTCACGGCACTCATGGCGAGCAAGTTCGCAGCCCTTACCACGCTCGCTGGCGTTAAGCTCCGCACGTTCCCGGAGTTCGCGGTTCTCATGCACCCGGTATTCACTCCGGTTTTTAACGACATCATCCGGCGCGGTTACAGGGATGGCGGCAGCCTCAAAAGCTGAGGCAGGACTACCAGCCAGAGCGAATGCAGAGATCGCTAGTGCGAAACCAAATCGTGCTGTCTTAATCATTTTCATAAAAAATGTTCCTCTCGGGAAACGCTTCCTTGACCACGGTCACAACCACGCTTCAAGAAGCGTTTTCGCCAGTGCTTTCCGGCTTCACGGAAATTAGTCTTTCTATGGCGTGAACTTTGCGGTTGACGAAAATGACGTTAGAAATTTCGATAGTTGCGGCACCGCTGCCGCCTACCGTGGCACGGAGGTCGCTGGCGCCGAAACCGAAGGTTGACCGGAAAAAGTCCGAGCTGAGTTTCTGAAAGTGCAACCCATTGGTGTCGAAGCTCTCTGCGCCGCCGCCAATAAAGTGTTCCTCGGTCATTTGTGCTGGCCTTATACGCCAGTAGGTCAGACGATCGAATACAAAAAACATAAGAAGCCAAACAATCAATAGACCTGTCGAAAACACGACATAGAAGCCGGTGTTCATATGCACAGTAAGGTACGGGATTACTTTGGCGATGTCGTCCCACCAGCCGAACCAGGCCAGCACGACCGCGATAAATGCTACAGCGAGCAACGCGACGACCGAATTGATGCCGCGCAGCCGGACATTTGTAAAAACGATCAGTAGTAAAAGCACCCCGACGAAGGTAAGACCAAGCGCAGAACTTGGCTGGCTCCCTGGAGCCGTAGCTAGAAACTTTTCCTGTCCTGCGTTTAAAACCGCGATCAGGAAGCCTGCCGCCCAAGCGGGCCACCAAAAGAAAAGGGTGGAGTGTCCGTAAATGATGATTTCGCTCAAGGCCGCCGTGTGAGGCAACTCCTCGGCGTTGGTTTGGTTGCTTGAGAGCGCGTGTGTCATGGCTTTGTGTGCTTTGCGGTTAAGTTTAGACTGGGTTATTCTCCCCCGGGAAGGCTAGAACTTGACCTCGATCCATCTGCGGTACTCAACCTAATTTGGAGCCAGCAACGCCCGGCTGTGGACGCGGAGTGCAAAATATCGCCGCTGTAGAAAGGCCTTGGCCTTTTCCGTAGCAAGTAATGTACTTGCACCCATTTACATCGACGCCGCATCGGTTGCCGCGGCGGGACATTTGCCGTCCTCTGCAACTGCCGGGGCGCTACTCCACGGCAGAAGTGGTCGCGAGTGTGCGCGTACGCGTAAGGCTATGTATTCCAAATCTAAGATCAGCATTATCTACCTACACTAACCTGTCGCCGTCCAGACTCGGAAACTACTCAGCTCGTGACGATGTAGATGAATAAGAAAAGATGTGAGCGGCGAAAAGCAGCTTTTGGTCAACCTACATAGAATTCACCGCCTTAAACAGCGAGGGCTCCCCCCTACTCGCCGTTCCGCCCCCTCTGCTCGATCTGCGTTGCGCCGCGGGCCAGTAAGCAGATTCCGAATCTTTCACGATTGGCGGCGTTAACGCATAATATCGTCGCGAATTTAAATGCGATCAGGAGGTGTCCTATGGACCCGCAAAGCATTGTCATCTGGCTCGTCGTCGGCGCCGTTGCCGGTTTTCTTGCCGGCCTCATAATGGGAGGCGGTGGATTTGGGCTTATCGGTAACATCATTGTCGGCATTCTCGGGGCGGCTGTGGCAGGTTACTTGTTTCCGCAGCTTGGCGTTTCTATCCCCATCGCCGATCCGCTTTTTAAAGCAATCGTTGTTTCAACAATTGGCGCGATCATCTTACTTTTCGTCATTGGTCTAGTCCGAAGATGACGCCCTAATTTAAAGAGGCCGGCTGGATTACCCCCCGATGCAAAAACCGGAGAGTTTTCCGGCCGTGGTTTTCTGTTCCAGAGTGCTTTCTCGCTGAGCAGAGCATTCATTACGGCCGCTCTTGGTGGCGTCGTCACGCCAGATAAACATCGAGCTGATCCAGAGCTGCACTTTACTAAAGATCGTTCATCTATCGCCACGCGTTAGCTTAGATCCGACGTATAGCTGTAATCATAGCAGAGTATAGTCACTTTACAGAGGGCAACTTAAGATGAGTTCTGCAGAAACGGTCGAAGTGCGTGTTTGGGACCCATTGATACGGGTCTCTCATTGGCTGCTCGCCTTAGCTGTTTTTATTGACTGGTTCACCGCCGCTGCAAGGTAGCCGAGCCAGACATGCATCCAGCGCGGCTCGTCGCCGGCCGATCCGCATCGGCAATTCAACGACATTCTGGCTGTTCGCTCTGTTCTGCGGCATTGCCTGGATCTGGATTTACTTCAGTGTGCCGGAGACCAAGGGTCAGTCGCTGGAACAGATTCAGCAACTCTGGATGGAGGCGGGCAAGTGATGCACATCGTGGGCGATGTTCTCCGCCCTGCAGTACCGGGCCGCTGCCGGCGCCTACTTGAAGGGACTGGAGCGGCGAGTTGCCGGCCGAACTGCCTTAGGTGAACGGCGAAGCTATGGAAGGCTGATAGTGTCGCGTTGGGCTATGCTGAGAGCATTGGAAGTGCGTAAAGGGATTACCGGTTGGCGCGTTGCCCACCCTTGCCGTCGATTTGCGCTGGTTGCGTGCGTGGCGTTTGCGGGCGTTGGAGCCGGGAGCACAGCTTTTGCACGCTCACACCACCACCATGATGGCGAAGACCAAGGAAGGGAACAGGCCGGGGAGCCCGCCGCACCCGCCGGCCCTTTGTTTTTCGTGATCTCGACGAACAAGCAGCGCGTCTCCGTATATGACAAAAACGGCCTTTACGAAGTCTCGCCAGTCTCGACCGGCATGCCCGGTCATCCGACACCGCACGGCATCTTCAGCATCATCGGCAAAGAACTCTACCACCGCTCCAACCTCTATGACGACGCGCCCATGCCCTACATGCAGCGCCTCACCTGGTCCGGCGTCGCCCTGCACGAAGGCGCTTTGCCAGGCTACGCCGCATCGCATGGCTGCGTGAGGCTGCCCCATGAGTTCGCCCAGCGGCTGTATGGCTTTACGGAGGGGAACGAGCGGGTCATCATTTCCCATCAAGACATAGTGCCCGCCAGCATTTCGCACCCGCGCCTGTTCGAGCCGAAGTTGATGGAAGCGCCAGAGGCGAACGTCGCCTCCGCGCCGGGGCAGATGCTGCAAAGCGCCTTTGCCCTTACCGAAAGCTCGCGGCTCACGGGCGATGCAAAGAAGCTGGAAATTGCCGTAACGCCCGATGCGCGGGATGTAATGCGGGCCGCCCCTGGACAGAAGTTTCTCAACCCCTTCGAATTTGCCAAGGCGATGAATTCGCTGGCCACAAAGCAAGCGGACGAGGCGGCCGCCGCGCTCAACCTTGCGCGCAACACCGTTGAAGCCAAGGCAAAGGAAGTAAGGGACGCGGGCGTCGCGGTGCGCAAAGCCGAGATCGCCCTGGCCAAAGCAAAGGACGCGGTTGAGGCCGCGGACCGGCGGGTGAAGCGGGTAGCCGCCGATGAAGAGGCTTCGAAGGCTGCCGTTGCCGCCAAGGCCCAGGCCGAGGCCAAGGCCGGAGAGGCGGAAGCAGCTCTTTCCGCCGCCCAGCGCGTCAAGGCCGAAAAGGACCAGGAGGCCGCGCCCGGCCCGGCGCCGGCCATTTTAGAGGCTAGGGAAGCGGCTTCTGCTGTACGCATGGCGGAGATTGCTTTGGCCGCGGCCAAGGATCTGCTTGAGACTGCGGACCGGCGGGTGAAGAGAACGGCTGTCGATGCGGAGGCATTGAAGGCTGCGGTTGAAGCCAAGGCCCAGGCCGAAGCCAGGGTTGAGGAGGCGGAAGCCGCTCTTTCCGCCGCCCAGCGCATCAAGTCCGAAAAGGACCGGGACGCCGCGCCGATGCTCGCCGCCATGGAAGCCAAGGCAGCGGCGGCAAAGGAAGCCGCTTCAACTGTGCGCAAGGCAGAGTTTGCCCTGACTGAGGCCAAGGATCTGCTTGCGGCAGCGGATCAGCGGGTAAAAAGGACGGCCCGCGATGAAGAGGCGTCCAAGGCTGCGGCTGACGCCAAGCTCCAGGCCGAAGCCAAGGCCGGCGAGGCGGAAGCAGCCCTTTCCGCCGCCCAGCGCGTCAAAGCCGGAATGGACCAGGACGCCGCGCGAGTGCTCGCCGTCATGGAAGCCAAGGCGAAGGAAGCAAAGGAAGCGGCTCTCGCCGTGCGCAAGGCAGAGGTGGCCCTCGCCACCGCCAAGGATGCGGCTGAGACCGCGGACCGGCGGGTGAAGAAGGCGGCCACCGAAGAAGAGGCTGCGAAGGCTGCCGTTGATGCCAAGGTCCAGGCCGAAGGCAAGGCCGGAGAGGTAGAAGCAGCCCTTTCCGCCGCCCAGCGCGTCAAGTCCGAAAAGGACCAGGCCGCCGCGCCGGTGCTCGCTGCCATGGAAGCCAAGGCGAAGGAGGCAAAGGAAGCGGCTCTCGCCGTGCGCAAGGCAGAGGTCGCCCTGGCCACCGCCAAGGACGCCGTTAAAACTTCGGACCGGCGGGTGAAGAGAACGGCCATTGAGCCAGATGCACCGAAGTCTGCGGCTGAAGCGAAGGCCCAGGCCGAGGCCCGGGTTGTGGAGGCTGAAGCCGCCCTGTTGGCCGCCCAGCGTGCCAAGACTGAGAAAGAGCAGGACGCCGCGGGCGCGCTGAAGGCGTATAACGGCGCCGCCGGCACAACAAAAGCGGCAGCGGATGTGGCGAAGTTCTGGAACCGCAGGCTCTTTCCTTTATCGATTTTCGTGAGCCGGAAGACTCAGCGCCTTTATATCCGGCAGAGACACGACAGCGTCTTCGATGTGCCGGTTACGATACGCGATCCCGAGAAGCCTTTGGGCACGCACGTCTACGTTGCGATGCCGCCGCTAGCAGACGCCCAAGGCAGCGCGTCCTCGTTGCGCTGGCTGGTGCTGACCATCCCGGACGCAGGCACGGACCGTGAGGAACCCAGAAGGCATCGGCGCAGGCATCCTGACGATGATGAAGCGGCCGCCGCNNGCCGCTTCGGAAGCGCTGGACCGGATCGAGGTGGCCCCTGAAGTCAGGGAGAAGATTTCGGAAATGCTCTGGGCTGGCAGTTCTCTGATCGTCTCCGATGAAGCCACAAGCGGGGAAACTGACGATTCTACCGATTTCATAATCCTGACCCGGTAGGCTGGCCGTAAACGATACCGGCAAGCGAACGGCACACCGAGGCGGAGGCATCGAACCGGCGGGAGCACGTGCCGTCCGCCTGCAAAGCAAAGCTTTCGCCCGCGCCTGCCACTATGAAACCGTTTGCGCCCCAAAACCGTTCATCGGTCAAAAGTGAATCGCGCAAGGTGAGTAGAGTCCGAGTCTACCTCTCCGCCCAGACCGTCTGCATATGATCCAGATCATCCTCTTACCGGAATGCTGGCTAACCTAAATGCCGATTGTCTCAAAAACTCCAGTAACGGACAGAAGCGCGCCTCACCATTTGAGGAGTGCTTGCTGATGCACGATACACATCCGTTGTCCACGGGGGCGTTACAGCCGGCAGGACTGCCGGTCAACAGCTTCCCGGTACAGGATCTGGGGCGGTTCAACGAGGCCGCCCGGCGCGTGTCGAAGCCAGATGTTCAAGCCCTGTGGCGGCGGCTATTCGTGTTCGGCGGCGCGGCCACGATCACCGCTTACCTGACATACTCGCTATACAATGTGCTGTTCGTCAGCGGCATCCTTGGACTTGAGACCGTTATCTTTTGCAGCCTGCTGCTGCTGTTCTTCAGCCTGAATACCGCGTGGCTGTCGCTGTCATTCATGACCGCGCTCGCTGGCTTTCTGGTCATCGCCTTTCGCGGCAAGCGCTCCATCGCCGGCCTCGACGGTCTCGATATGTCGAAGCCGATGGAGAGCAAACCCGCTACGGCAGCTCGATTTGAGCGGCCGGTTTGCGTTCCAGTTACTGCTGTGCTGGCGATCCGGGGTGGCCAGAGATTATGTGCGGCCGTTCAGGGATGGGGGACCGGGGGTGTGGCTCAGTCTGCGGGCGTTTTTTGTCCGCGACCCTCTCTAGCCTGCGCTTCGAAGGCGATTTGTGCTGCGCTCGTGGAGCTATGCCTTCGGCTGGAAATCCACCCATCCAAGTCGGCTTGCGTGTACCGCACGGCCCGCGATAACTTCAGGAATACCGGTCCGCAGCCTGTGACACGCATTTTATTGAGGTAAGAGGCAGACAAGCCGAGAATAGCGGCTGCCTCGCCGGTCGTCATGATGCGTGCACCTGCGCCGGTATTGGATTGGCCGTTAGATTCGCGAGATTTGGGCATTGCAAGAACCTTTGTGTTGTTCACCGATACACGCAGCATGGCGAAGCGCGGACGCAAAAGTCGATTGCAAACCGCCTTGACTTTGCAAATGGGATTGCAAAGCCGCAGACCTTGCGATTAGTCTGTCATCACGATTTCGTGATTTTAACCCGTCTTTGTGGACGCGGGCAATTTGGCAGACGCCCTTGTTCAATGGCGTGCAATAGCTTGTCATAAATGCTGCGCCGGCCCGCGTGTTTCCGCGGTGTTGCCCGCTTCAACAGCGCTTTGGCGTGCGGGTCAGTAAGCTGGTCCGCCAGCCCGCCACGTGCCTCCGCGGAAGCAAGAAGCTTAGCAATCGCTGTGAGGGACATGGCCGGGTAAGCGTTATAGACGAACGGGGCTAGGGCTTCGGCCCAGCGCGCCACCTCTTCCTTCAACCGCACATTCTTGCCGGCAGCTTCCTGTTGCGACGGAACTGTATCCGGCTTTTGCCGTTTCTCGCGGCTTTGCAGCTGGCTTACTTCGCGGTGCGATGCAGGCGCATCCAGCTTCAGCGCTAGCTCGTTAGCGGCTATCAGAAGGAAAGATAGTACCTCAAGGACCCGAGCTTCGGGAATACGGCCTTGACGCAAATTGGAGATGTGCGCGGCTAGATGCCAGGCGAATTCCGCATTCCTTGCGTCCGCACTTCTTGTGGCGTCCGCACCGGTTACGGATATATTGGCCATTAAGTCGCGGAGCCGTCCTTCCTCGACATCCGCCGGCCGTCTGCTCCAATCCGGAAAGTTGTGCTTTACACGGACATCTTCCACGAAACCGGCAAGCGCATGCCAGAGCGAAGCGATCGCGTCGAACGGAATAAACTGGTAGCCCTTCCGGAGAATATCAATCTGCACGTGTTCCCAGGAAAATTCGACCCTACGATTATATTCGCTTAATATTACTTTATGGGCCGCGCTGCTTCTGAGATAC
>PMBZ01000211.1:20553-21060 GCA_003153975.1 Hyphomicrobiales bacterium | reverse complement strand
AGGCGGTGACTTCGGATGTCATTATCGAAAACTGGCACTGAGCGCTGCAACGGCGAGGCAGCCAAGGGCTGCCTCGCCGTTGCAGTCTGCTGCCAGCATCATGTATTCATCGAATCGAAGAAATCGCCATTTTTCTTGGTCTGCCGCAGCTTATCCAGCAGGAACTCGATGCCATCCATCGGCCCCATCGGATTGAGGATGCGCCGCAGCACATACATCTTCCGCAACTGCGCCTGCGGAACGAGCAGCTCTTCCTTACGTGTGCCGGATTTGGCGATATCCATCGCCGGGAACACGCGCTTGTCGGCCACCTTGCGGTCGAGCACGAGTTCGGAGTTGCCTGTGCCCTTGAACTCTTCNNGCGTTGGCGTCCACACCGCCGGTCAGCACCTTGCCCGAGGACGGCACCACCGTATTGTAAGCGCGGCCGAGGCGCGTGATCGAATCGAGCAGGATAACCACGTCGAGCTTGTGCTCGACCAGGCGCTTGGCCTTCTCGATCACCAT
>PMBZ01000211.1:0-20453 GCA_003153975.1 Hyphomicrobiales bacterium | reverse complement strand
CGGTGCGCGGCGGCGCCACGATCAGTGCACGCTGCCCCTTGCCAAGCGGCGCCACGATATCGATCACGCGCGGGCTCAGATCCTTAGACTCTGGCCGGTCCGTCTCCATCTTCAGCCACTTGTTCGGATAGAGCGGCGTCAGATTGTCGAAATGCACCTTGTGCCGGATCTTCTCGGGGTCGTCGAAATTGATCTTGTTGACCTTGAGCAGCGCGAAATAGCGCTCGCCTTCCTTGGGGCCGCGGATCTGGCCTTCCACCGTGTCGCCGGTGCGGAGCCCGAAGCGCCGGATCTGGCTTGGGCTCACATATATATCGTCGGGGCCGGGCAGGTAGTTCGAGTCGGGCGAGCGCAGGAAGCCGAAGCCGTCCTGAAGCACCTCCACCACGCCAATGCCAGTGATGTCGATATCGCGGGCGGCAAATTGCTTCAATATCGCGAACATCAGCTCTTGCTTGCGAAGCGAGCTTGCGTTCTCAACCTGAAACTCCTCAGCCACGCTCAAGAGTTCGGTTGGCGTCTTAACTTTAAGGTCTTGCAGTTTCATTTCTTGCATGGGCGGGGACTTCTTGGGAGAGAACACGGGGCAGGAGAACCTGCAAGCCACATGAGTTGAGGTAGGATTGTCGCTATGCCGTTTGGCTTGGAGAGTAAGCGCGCGGCTCTTCACTTAATGCGCGTGAACCGGAACAGAATCGCTGAGGTGCGCCTGCCGGATAAGTACGACGCAGGCACTATAGCAGGTTTTTCGAATTGGAAAAGACGCTAGCGCGCCTCAAGCTCTCTTTTTCCGTGGATGTAACGTTAGAAAGGCCGCACCACCACCATAAACACGATTCCGATCAAAAGCAGCGTCGGTACCTCGTTGATAATGCGGAAGAAGCGCTCGCTGTGCGGAACGCGGTCCGCCTCGAAATCCCTGCGCCACTTGGCAAGCAGCAGGTGAACCGCCAGCATCAGCACCACAAGCCCGATCTTCGCATGCAGCCAGCCGGCTCTCCAGTCAACGGCGTCGGCACCGAAAGCAAGCCAAAGCCCCAGCGCCACCGTGACAACCATCGCGGGGTTCATGATTACCGTAAGAAGCTTGCGCTCCATAAGCTTGAACGTCGCGGCTTGCGGTGTATTGGGGCCAACATGCGCGTGATGCACATACAGCCTGGGCAGATAGAACATGCCGGCCATCCAAGCGAAGGCGGCCACGATATGAATCGCCTTCAAATAGAGGTAGAGGCTGTTCATTAGGCCGATCATGGATCGCTCAACCCGCTGGATACCTTAATCTACGGCACGTACAAGGCGCATCAGCCGCTCGACATTTTCGATCGGCGTCTCCGGTAGAATGCCATGACCAAGATTGAATACGAAAGGCTTGGGCGAAAGCCGGGATAGAATCGCTTTCACCCTCCGGTCCATAGCATCCCCGCCGGCAAGCAGCAACAGCGGATCGAGATTGCCCTGAACCGGCAGCCGCGACTGCAGCGCCGCCATCGCATCCAGCGGAGCGGCTGTGTCGCAGCCTAGCGCGTCGACGCCAGTTTCCATCGCATAGCGCTCGAAACTCGCCGAACTTCCCCTCGGAAAGCCAATAATCGGGATGCCGGGACAAGCCGATTTCACGCGGCGCACGATTTCCGCAGTGGGTTCGATGGAAAAGGCCCCAAAATCGTCATCAGCCAGGCTGCCGGCCCAACTGTCGAAAATCTGGAGCGCACGCACGCCGGCCTTGATTTGGCCGATGAGATAATCGCTCGACGTTTCGACCAAAAGATCGAGCAGCGCCTTGAACGTGGCTGGGTCCCGGTAGGCCAGCAGCTTCGCGGCACGCTGATCCGGCGAACCGCCACCCCCAACCATGTAGCTCGCCACCGTCCACGGCGCTCCGCAAAATCCGATCAGCGGAGTTTGTCCGCCAAGCTCAGGCACAATGCGCCCAATTGCCTCGTAAACCAGATCGAACCGTTTGCTCGCATCCTTGCCTGACAGCTTCGCCAGATCCTTGCCACTCGCGACCGGCTTGAGCTTGGGGCCTTCGCCTTCCAGGAATTCCACATGCTGGCCGAGCGCATGCGGTACCACCAGGATATCCGAAAACACGATTGCTGCATCGAACCCGAAACGCCTGATCGGTTGCAGCGTTACCTCGGCCGCCAACTCGGGCGAGTAGCAAAGATCGAGGAAGGATCCTGCCTTTGCCCGGACCTCCCGGTATTCCGGCAGATAGCGGCCTGCCTGCCGCATCAGCCAGATCGGTGGCGTGCTTAGCGCTTTGCCTGCTAGCGCTTCGAGGAAAGGCATCTGGGTTTGTCCGCTGCTCGCATTTGGCTGGCTGGCGTTTTTCCCGGAGGCTGGCGATGGCTTCTTCATCAAAAAATAGGTCCACTTAAGATTCTGCTGTTCTTAGAAGGGCGCGCATCGCGGGGAAACTTATGGGTTTCCATAACTGTCCCCTGGTTGCGAAACCGCCGCCATCTGAAGCACGCCCATGTGGATTAATCCAGCTTGCCTCGCTTTTGGCCCTTGCTGTTTAATCTTGCTTTGGCCTTTCCGGCAATGAATAACATGGGGATAATATGTGAAGACTCAGGCAGCGCCGGAGCCGCGTGCGAACCTAGGGCTTTCTTTCCACGCCGCCCAAGCCTGTGCACACATTTTTAATTAGGGTGGAGGACTCAATGACCGGGGATGGAGGCCAAGCGGGCGGAGGCGGCGGAGAGGCGCATCTCTCCACTGAATTCACAGCTATCCCCACCCCGAAGCACTTCCATCTTCATCTCGTATCGGACGCATCCGGCGAGACCTTGACCACGATGGCAAAGGCCGCCATCGTGCAGCTTCCGGGCGCGAAGCCGAACCGGCACATGCACCCTCTGGTGCGGAACCAGAAGCAACTCGCAACGGTTCTGCGCCACATCGAGGCCTCGCCTGGGATCGTGCTTTTCACGCTTATGAACCCCAACCTCGCCGAGATCCTGGAGGGCCGTTGCGCGGACCTTGGCCTCCCTTGCGTGCCCGTGCTGAGGCCCGTCATCCAAGCCTTCGAGGCCTATCTGAAGATGCCGTCGCGGGCGGTGGTCGGGGCGCAGCATGCGCTCGATGCCGATTACTTCCGCCGGATCGAGGCCATGAACTTCACGCTCAGCCACGACGACAGCCAGCATTCCGAGGAACTTTGCAAGGCGGAGATCGTGCTCATCGGCGCGAGCCGCACCTCCAAGACGCCGACGAGCATCTATCTCGCTCACCGGGGCTTTAAGACGGCCAACGTGTCCCTCGTCCCCAACATCCCGCCGCCGCCCAGCCTGACGGATTTGAAGGGGCCTTTCGTCGTGGGCCTGGTCGCAAGCCCGGAACGGATTTCCGAAATTCGCCGCAACCGTATGCTTTCGCTAAATAGCAGCACATTCGACAGCTATGTCGACCTGGACCTCATCAAGGAGGAAATGGCTTTCACTAAGAAACTTTGCGCGCAAAACAGGTGGCAAGTCCTCGATGTTACCCGCAAGTCCATCGAGGAATCCGCGGCGTCGATCATCGCTCTATATGAAGAGCGCCGCCGGCAATCGAGTCACCCATTAGCCCCACGTCCATAAGGGTTCCATGCTAGACCATATGCAAGCCGATTATCCGGAAATCATCCTCGCCTCGGGCAGTGCCGCCCGTGCCGCCATTCTAGGCAGCGCCGGGATTCGCTTCCGCCAGGAGCCGTCGACGGTCGATGAGGAGGTGGAGCGCGAGCGTGCAACCGGCACCTCTCCAAGGGAGGTCGCGCTGCACCTGGCCAAGCTCAAGGCCGGCGCCGTATTCAAGAAGGAGCCGGATGCCATCGTGATCGGCGGCGATCAGGTTTTGGCCGTTGGCAATGAGATTCTTCAGAAGCCTGGCAACCTAAAGGAAGCGCGCGAGCAACTGCAAAGGCTCAGGGGACGCACACATGAGCTGCACAGCGCGGCCGTCGTGCTCAGCAAGTCGCACTCCGCGGAGTTTATCGATGTCGCATCGATGACGATGCGCGATTTTTCCGACAAGTTTATCGATTGTTACCTGGATATGTGCGGTGAAGGCGTCCTCAACTCAGTCGGCGCCTACCACATCGAGGGATTGGGGGTTCACCTTTTCTCTGAGATCAAGGGCGATTACTACACCATCTTGGGAATGCCGTCGCTTCCGGTGATGGAGGAGTTGCGCCGCCTTTCGATCATCTGCCAATAGGCGCCGCTGCCATGAAGCGCGCCTGTGTCATCGGCTGGCCGGTTTCACACTCCTTATCTCCCGTGATTCACGGCTATTGGCTGGAGGAGCACGGGCTTGAGGGTGAGTACGTCAAGCGGCCGGTCGAACCGAAGGACTTCGAGAGCTTCCTGACAAACCTCGGCGCGCATGGCTTCGCGGGTGCGAACGTCACCGTTCCGCACAAGATCGAGGCCTACCGGCTGTGTGCACTTCGCGATGCGGCGGCGCAAGCGATCGGAGCGGTAAACACGGTTTGGCTTGAAGGCGGCAAGCTCGCGGGCTCCAACACCGACGCTTACGGATTTGCGGCGAACCTCGACAGCGAAAGCCCCGGCTGGGATCGCGGCGGGCCGGCCGTGGTCGTCGGCGCGGGCGGCGCTGCCAGGGCCATCGTCTGGGCGCTGATCCAGCGCGGCTTCGAGGATGTGCGGATCGTCAACCGGACGGAGGCGAGAGCGGAAGAACTGGCCGCTGCCTTTCCGCCTGCACGCGCCTTCGGTTTCGACGCGATGGATCGAGCGCTTAAGGACGCCCAGCTTGTCGTGAACAGCTCGACGCTTGGCATGGCCGGTGCACCCCCGCTCGATATCGGCCTTTCAGCCATCGGTATAAATGCAACAATTTGCGATATCGTTTATCATCCGCTCCAGACTAGCCTGCTTAAGCAGGCAAAGGAGGGAGGATGGACGGCGGTGGACGGGCTCGGCATGCTTCTCCATCAGGCGGTGCCAGGCTTCGAGAGGTGGTTCGGTGTGAGGCCCACGGTCTCGCCTGGGCTTCGCGAACGGGCGCTTGCTGCAGTTACGGCGCGGGAGAGCGCCCGGACATGATTGTCGCCGGGCTGACGGGCTCGATCGGAATGGGAAAGAGCACGGTTGCCCGCTATCTCCGCTCGAAGGGCGTTCCGGTGCTCGACGCGGACCAGATCGTCCACGAGCTATACACGGGCGAGGCGGTGCCGCTCATCGAGGCCGTTTTTCCGGGCACGGTGCGCGATGGCGCGGTCGACAGGCAGGCGCTAGCGCAGAAGGCGCTCGCCTCCGAGGAAGCGCTGAAGAAGCTTGAGGCCATCGTGCATCCGCTTGTGCGCCGCACGGAGTGGCGGCTTTTGCTGGCGGAACAGGATAAGGGCGCCGAACTCGTCATCCTCGAAGTACCGCTTCTGTTCGAAACCGCCGCTCAAACTCTGTTCGATGCCATCATCGTTGTGAGCGCGCCCGCCGAAGCGCAAGCCGAGCGCGTCGCGGCAAGGCCCGGCATGACGCCCGGGAAGTTCCAGGCCATCGCCGGCCGCCAATGGCCGGATGCCGAAAAGCGCGCACGGGCCGACTTCGTGGTGGATACCGGCGCGCCGCTGGAAGACACTTACCGCCAGATCGACGCTGTCGTGGAAGAGATCAAGCGCTGGCAGCCGCTGGCCTATCAGCGCTGGGCCGATCTCAATGTGGCTTGATATCAAATTTGCGTGATCGCTGCATCCCTGCTGGATGCGAGGTCGCGGCACGTTCGAAGCGTTCCGCCCCTCACCCTGTCCCTCTCCCTCTGGGAGAGGGACAGGGTGAGGGGAGATTCCCTGAGTTCAGGGGGTACTGCCCAGCGGGATATTAGCGCTTGCAGTGGCTCCAACTGCCGGATTTGGGATAAACAGGTGCGAGCCGCCAGCGGTGGCCGCCGTTTTTTCGTTCCGGCATAAACTTCAGTCGGCATGAGTGAAATGGATCAGCCTCGCACAACCTTCGAAATTCTGGCCGGCAAAGGCATAGGCCCTTTCAGGCTCGGCATGACGCGTGCGCGGGTGCGAGAAATTGCGGAACGCGAATTGGGGGCCGATGTGAGCGCCGAAGCCACGGCGGATGCCGTCGGCGATACCGGGATTGCCATCCATTACGATGAGAAAGGGCGCTGCCGGCGTGTGTCGGCATTGTTTGGATCGGTTCCCGGCCGGTACGCTTTCACGCTGTTCGGCGAAGATATCGGCGGAGCGGCGGACGAGTTTGTCATCCGGCTCTTCAAAGCCCATTGGCTCTATGTCAACTGCGAGTATTGGGGAATTGGTGTGCCGTCGGCGGGCTTTTGGGCCATCTATCTGGACGAATATCGAGAAGACCATCGGGACGGCAAGTTACAAAGCGTGATCGTCGAAAAGGCCGATTTTCAAGCGCTTCTTTTAAACCTGGGCTGGTCTTTCGCAGCAGCCGTTATTTATGTGATCGTTGCGGCGGCGGGGGCCGGTGCATTTCTTGCTCTCGCCAGCGCGGCGCGGGGCGTGAATTTTATTGGCGGCTTCGCCGATGGCTTTACGGTAATCGTATTCGCGCTGCTATTTTTGCTGGAATGGCGGCGGATTGGTAAATGGCTGCTTCAAGAAGACTTTTTTGCCGCCATCGCCTCCGTTGCGGTCAATATTATTCTGACGTTTTTTGCTTTCGGCGTTATTGCTCCAGCCGTAAAACAACTGCGGCTATCGGAAAGTCAAGTGAGTTCGCTTGCTCTCGCTTGCCTCGTTCTTGCCGTCGCTTGGCTGCTCCATATCATTTGGAAAATAGGGCGCGCGATATATTCTCGTGCAAGCTGGAGCTAGTGGCGGCTTGGCGGCAGGCAGATTACTTGTCGCCAAGGAAGTGCAGGATCGCGTGATTAAATGAGCCGGGGTCCTGAATAAATGCAAAGTGGCTGGTATTGGGAAAGATGACCAGTTCAGCCCCCGGAATGGCCGCGGCGATGTATTCGGTGTGCTGGCGCTTTATGGCTTCGTCACGATCTCCATCGGCGACCAGGACCGGGGTATGGATCGATTTGAGTTGGGCATCGGTCCAGTTCGGCTCAGCGGCCCACATCTTCCTTATTTGATTGAGGAAGCCATTGTAGTCCTTGGGCGTCGCCGAATAGGCGGCGTATTCCCGGCGTGCGCGCTGAATGAAGGCGGCGAAGACCGGGGCTCGGCCAACGTGTTCCTTGAGGCCGGACGGGTTGGTGTTGGCTGCGAAGGCGAAGACCTTGCCAACCCTGTCACTGTGCCGGATCGCCAGATCGAGGCCAAGGATGGCGCCGTCGCTCCATCCCACGATATCGGCTTTGGGCACCCCCAGGCGGTCCATAAGCGCGATCGCGTCGTCCGCCATCAGGCCGTAGCCATAGGGTCTCGAATCCCGGCTGCTGCGGCCATGCCCACGGCTGTCCATAACGATGACGGTGTGGTAGGAGGCGAGCGCCTCGATCTGCTTGCCCCAGTAGTCCGCGTTCGCAAGCCCGCCGTGGAGCAGGAGCACCGGCGAGCCCTGTCCGTAGACGGCATAGTAGATGCTTATGCCGTTAACGCTGGCATGGCCGCTTCGAGCCGTGGGGATTGGCGCTGGCGTTGGCGGAAGAGTCTGCCAGCCCTGGGCCGCCGCCATCGCTGGCGCCAACCAGAAAACAAGCATAAGCCATGGAAGCCTCATAACTCACCTCATAAGCTGCAACACACAGACCTACCAAATTGGACTGGCATGAGGCTGAGCCTCCGATGGCGATTTCGATCGCCCGGCGTACCCAGCGAGGGGCGCCGTCCAACGTTTGAATCGCCGCCTCGAATCCGGCCATCTCTTGTAGGAATTTCGGCATGGGACATAACGCATAGAATGAGGGGCCAATGCGCGAGCTTGTTCTCGACACAGAGACGACGGGGCTCGACCCCAAGGACGGTCACCGCGTCATCGAGCTGGCCTGCGTCGAACTGATTAACTATATCCCCACCGGCGCGTACTGGCACTGGTATTTCAATCCCGAGCGCGACGTGCCCAAGGCCGCGACCGATGTGCACGGCCTGACAAACCAATTCCTCGCGAACAAGCCGCTCATCGGCGCCGTGGCGCACGAAATCGTGGAGACGCTCGGCGACGCCCGGCTCATTATCCACAACGCGCCCTTCGATATGGGCTTCCTCAATCATGAGTTCGGCCGCCTCGGCCTTCCGCCGCTCGACATGGAGCGTGTAACGGACACGCTGGCGCTGGCCAGGCGAAAGCACCCCGGCAGCCCGAACAATCTCGACGCGCTTTGCCGCCGCTATGGAATCGACAACGGGGCGCGCACCAAGCACGGCGCGCTCCTCGATAGCGAGCTGCTGGCGGACGTTTATCTGAGGCTGATCGGCGCCGAGCAGGCTGGTCTCAATTTTGCCACACAGGCTACAACCGACGCGGCCGAAGCTGAGATCGCGGTTCAAGTCCGGCCCGAACCCTTGCCGCCGCTCATCTCGCCGGAAGAGGAAACCGCTCATGCCGCGTTCGCGGCCTCGCTCGGCGAGAAGGGGATCTGGAACCGTTATCCGCAAAAAAGCGAATAGCCGTAAGGAAGTGCTTGGAAGGCTATGACAGGGCGAAACGTTGGCTTCCAGGCAGTGAACAACCGCCCTCAATTCGAGCGCCGCTTGCTCGCGTCCCGCTTCTTCGTGCCACGGCAATTCAGGCGAACGTGGCCATGAATGGCTCGCGCAGGTCTTGCTTCTATATGTAGTTGTACCCTGAAGCGCGTTATGGGGCGAATCGATGGTGCCGGCAAACATGCTTCTGTCATGGTTTCGCCTTAAGCCTACCGCTCAACACCTAAATGTTGTATGAGCAACGCAACTCTGTCCGCGCCGGAAACGGCGTGCTTGAACCAGAATTGTGAAACCTCCACTAATGTCACTAGGTGACAATCCACGCACGCACAGGGGGAAATATATGCGTACCTTGAAGTTTGGCAGAACCGCTCCAATCGCGCTGGCGCTGCTGTTCACCCTCCCGTTGTCCGCAACCGCCATGGCTGAGAGCGCCACGCCCTTCGCTCAACTGTCTGGAGCTTGGCATGGCGGCGGGCAGGTGAAATATAACGACGGCAGCAACGAGCGCCTTTCCTGCCGGGGCAACTACAGCCAGAAATCGGGCGGCACCGAGCTGACGCTTGCGATTCGCTGCCAGTCGCCCAGCAACAAGATCGATATGAAGAGCAACATCTCCTATGAAGGCGGGCGCCTGAGCGGCCATTGGAGCGAGAAGAGTTTCGGCCTCGAAGGCGATGTCGATGGCAGCTCGGCGGCTAACAAGTTCACCGTGCGGATATCCGGCCAGCTCCAGGGGTCGATGACGGTCTCCATGAACGGTGCGAACCATAGTGTCAGCATCGCGACGACGGGTCCCGGCTTCAAGGCCGTTTCCATCTCCTTTTCTCGCGGCTGAGCGGAGCGGCAGTGATGAATGCGGCGCCGTCGCTCACTCTTAGGCTGAAGCGGGAAGGACACGAGCTGACAGCCTCGGGTTCGTGGACGGCCGTGAACGCGGCCGGCCTTGAAGAGGTGATTGAGCAGGCGGCGCAGCAAGCCGCGGCCGTGCGCGACGTTTCCGTCGACATGAACAGCGTCAAGGCGTTCGACACGTACGGTGCCTGGCTATTGGAGCGCCTGGTCCGCGAACGGTTGCGGTCAGGCCTCAACACTGGCGTCGTGGGCCTGCGCGAGGAGTACAAGAGCCTCCTGCGCGATGTGCACGATGCCAACCGGGAGGAGCCGCGGAAACCGAGGCGCGGCGGCTTGATCGCGGCCTACCAGCGATACGCCGATGGGGTCGTCGCCACCGCGAGCGGGATCGTTCCGTTCCTGCATGTGCTCGGAGCCATCGGCACGGCCACCGCCCGGATCGTCCGGCACCCCACGCACTTCCGCTTCACCTCGGCGATCCACCAGCTCGACCGGGTCGGCTGGCAGGCCACGCCGATCGTCGTCCTGATTACCTTCCTCATCGGCTGCATCATTTCGCAGCAGGGCTTCTTCCACTTCCGCAAATTCGGCGCGGACAGCTATGTCGTCGACATGGTGGGCAT
Source organism: Hyphomicrobiales bacterium (assembly GCA_003153975.1). Lineage (GTDB taxonomy): Bacteria > Pseudomonadota > Alphaproteobacteria > Rhizobiales > Rhodomicrobiaceae > Rhodomicrobium. The sequence continues at coordinate 10,379 of PMBZ01000211.1, read as the reverse complement.
TCTGGTCCTGCGCGAGATCGGCGTGCTGCTCGTGACCATCATGGTGGCGGGCCGGTCGGGCAGCTCCTATACCGCCGAGCTTGGCTCGATGAAAATGCGCGAGGAAATCGACGCGCTGCAAACCATGGGTCTCGATCCGGTCGAGGTGCTTATCATTCCGCGCGTGCTGGCCCTCATCGTCGCGGTGCCGATATTAACCTTCCTGGGCTCGCTGGCGGCGCTTTTCGGCGGCGGCCTTGTCGCCTGGACCTATGGCGGCATGAGTCCGGACATCTTCATCCAGCGCCTGCATCAGGCCGTATCGGTCACGCATTTCGAGGTGGGCATGCTCAAGGCGCCTTTCATGGCCCTTATCATCGGCGTCGTCGCCTGCGCCGAAGGCCTGCAAGTGAAGGGCAGCGCCGAGTCGCTCGGATTGCAGACCACAACATCGGTGGTGAAATCCATATTCATGGTCATCGTCTTGGATGGCCTGTTCGCCATCTTCTTCGCAAGCATCGGGATGTGACGATGAGCGCGAACCCTGAGGTAGTCATTTCGATTCGCGATCTCGTCGTGGGCTTTGAGGACGCCAACGTCCTCAACGGTCTCTCGCTCGACGTGCACCGGGGTGAAATCCTGGGCGTGGTCGGCGGCTCGGGCGGCGGCAAAACGGTGCTGATGCGTACCACCATCGGCTTGCTGCCGAGGCGGGGCGGCAGCATCGAGGTTTTTGGCATAGACCGGGACAACGCGAGCGATCAGGAGCTGCGCAGTGTAGAGCGGCGCTGGGGCGTTCTCTTCCAGCAAGGCGCGCTGTTCTCCTCGCTCACGGCCCGGCAGAATGTGCAGTTCCCCATGCGCGAATATCTCCGCCTGCCGGAACGGCTCATGGATGAGATCGCCACCGCCAAGCTCGAAATGGTGGGTCTCAAGGCGGCGGATGGCGACAAATTCCCCTCCGAGCTATCGGGCGGCATGACCAAGCGCGTGGCCTTGGCGCGCGCGCTGGCCCTCGATCCCGAGATCGTCTTCCTCGACGAGCCGACCTCCGGCCTCGATCCGATCGGCGCCGCCGAGTTCGACGATCTCATCATGACGCTCAAGCGCACGCTTGGGCTCACGGTCTTCATGGTGACGCACGACCTGGATAGCCTCTACCTCGCTTGCGACCGGATCGCCGCGCTGGCCGGCGGCAAGATCGTGGCCCAGGGACCCATGGAGACCATGCTGCTTTCAACACACCCCTGGGTGAAATCCTATTTTCAGGGCCAGCGGGGCCACGGATTGGCTCAGGCCGCGCAAGCAAAAATACAGGGCTAGATCCAATGGAAATCAGGGCACGCTATGTTTTAGTCGGGCTGTTTACCCTGGCCGTCATTACCGGGGGGTTCGGCTTCGTTTACTGGCTGCAAAACGCGGGTGGTCTCGGCAAGCGGACGAACTACGACATACAGTTCAGCAACACTGTTTCGGGGCTGTTGAAAGGCTCGGCGGTTTTGTTCGACGGTATCCGCGTGGGCGAGGTGACAGGCCTGAGGCTGGTCCCGGAAAATCCGCGCGTCGTCAAAGCGACGATTTCCATCGACGAGAATACGCCGGTCAGGACCGACACGCTGGTTTCGCTCGAATTCCAGGGGTTGACGGGCGTCGCGGCCGTGACCCTGACCGGCGGTTCGGATCATGCTTCGGCGCCAGTTGCGCCGCAAGGCGGACGTCCGCTGCTGATCGCCAGCGAGGGCGCGGGCGAGTCCATGAGCGAATCCGCTCGCCGGGTTCTCGGCCGGCTCGACAAGATCCTCGCCGACAACACGGCCGATGTGCGCAGCATCATGTCGAACATTTCGACTTTCTCGGAGGCATTGGGCCGGAATTCCGCCAAGGTCGACGGCATCGTCGCGGGCCTTGAGAGGATGACCGCGGGCGGCAAGGGCTCCGGCGTCTTCTACAGCCTGAACGCCGTGCCGGCCCCCGCCAACCCAGCGCCCCTCGGAAAGCAGATCGCCGTGGCCGATCCCACCGCGCTCATGGCCTTCGATTCCGAGAAGATCCTTACGCAAAATGCGTCGGGGCAGGTCGAGGCGCTCGGAACCGCCAAGTGGGCGGACTCGGTTCCGAAGCTCATGCAGGCGAAGATCGTGCAAAGCTTTGAAAATGCTGGCGCTCTCGGCGAGGTGAACCGGCCCATCGACGGCGTTACGCCGGACATCCAGCTCATGACGGAGATCCGGCGGTTCCAGATCGTGCAATCGCCCGCGCTTGCCGCCGAAGTCGAAATCAGCGCCAAGCTCGTTACCAGCGACGGCCATATCGAGGCCGCCAAAATCTTTACCGCCAAGGAGCCGGCGCAGTCGAAAGACGACGCCGAAGCCGCGCGTGCGCTCAGCGCCGCTTTTGGGAGCATCGTCTCGAACCTCATAAGCTGGACCAGGGATACGGTTGCCGGCCCCGCGGTCAAGGAGCATGGGGACGGCGAGAAGGCGGAGAACAAAGAGCGGAAGCGGCCGGCCCGTACCCGGCAATAAGGGCTGGGCAATATCACCCTTGTGCAAGGGCGGCAGCCGGTGCCTTGAACGGAGCGTTCAACCCCTCACCCTGTCCCTCTCCCTCTGGGAGAGGGAACGCTAGAATATCCGCAGCGGGTAGTTCAGGGGTCCCCTCTCCCATGGGGAGAGGGACAGGGTGAGGGGAGATTCCGGTAGTATTGTACTCCCACCCCAGCCTAAGCCGCGATCTCCGATTTCGCCAGCTCCACGTCGAGCCACTCCATCGCTTCGGCGGGCTCGCACTGCGCGGCTTCCTCGTAAAGCTTGGTAGCCTCCGCCAGCTGGGCCTTGCCGAACAGCATCGCCAGCCCGTTCGCATATTCGATGCGCGCGATGGCGGAATGCGGAAGCAGGTTCAGTGCGGCTTGGTAATGCTCGACGGCCGCTTCCTTGCTCGCGCCGAAAGTCAGCCGGCCCGCGAGCTGTCCCATCTTGCTGACGACATTGGCGTGATAGGCGCCGAGCGCGATGGCGGCCTCGGCATGCTTGGGCTCGATCTGCAAGGCCTTCTCAAGGCTGTCCTTGATCTTCCCNNCCCAGCGCCTGGGCGTGGAAATACCAGGCGTTGGCCAAGCCCGGCGCGGATCGTTGAAGCGTCTCAGCCCGGTGAACCGAGTCCAGGAACAGCGCGAGCCTGTGTTCCTTATCTTCCTCAAGATAGGTGGCGTAGATGTTGGCGGCCTTGTTCGCCACGTTGTAGCCAAGCCGGCCAAGGCTCAAACCAAGTTCCACCGCCTTCTGAAAATCGCCCCGGTGATAGGCCCGCCACGCGTCTTGCAAGGTTTCCGCGGCTTCGGCCGCCGGAACCTTGTTTTTCAGCTCGGGATAGGCATCGAGCAGCTTCTTGACATGAGCGGCATCGGGAAAGGGCTCGCAGTCGCCCAGGTGGATGCGCGCCCAATGCTTTTTGAGCGCCGGCCCGGCATAGTCGAAATCCTCGTCGCTACCCGGAAAGCTTCTCCATTTCGGCGGCTTGGCTGGCATGCTCTTCTCCTTCAGAATCCAGGTATGCTTGCGAAAGGTGCTCGAACAGTGCGCGTGCATCGGGCACCAAATAGGGGTTTGCCAGCGAGAGCGCGCTCACAATGCCGCGTGTGAGCGTGGCGTTATCCGGCTGCCGGCGCGGATGAAGGACAAATTCGTAGGACAGCCAATAGGTCGCGATCATAATCATGCTCTCGGCAAGAGCCTGGCACTCGGCTTTGCTGGCGTGAAGTGCATCGCTTTCCGCAAGACCGTTCAGCAGCGCCGACGCCGTTTGCACTTGCTTGGCGAGAATATCCCTAAATTGCGTCTCGATTATGCGGTGCGTCGACAAAAGTTCATTAAGATCGCGGTAAAGAAATCGGTATTTAAAAACGATCTCAAATGTTAAATGAAGGAAGAGCCACAGATCCTCGGCATGGGCGGGCCGCAATTCGGGCGCCGCAAGCGTAGGCTCGATCTCATCCTCGAATCCGGCGAAGAGGTCTTCGACGATCTTTTCCTTTGTGGGGTAATGATAGTGAAGATTGCCGGGGCTGATACCGGCATCCGCCGCGATCGCCGCGACGGTGATGCCGGGCTCGCCAAAGCAGTTGAAGAGCTGAAGCGCGGCTTCGGCAATGCGCTTTGCCGTCTGCCGCTTCGGCTTGTGCTCCATGAGTCCGGCGCCGCGCTTCATACGCCCCCATCTGTCATGCCTGGGGGTGCTGGAAGAACACAGAACTGAGTAACGAACGGGCGAATCTCCCCTCATCCTGTCCCTCTCCCCCTGGGAGAGGGCACGCTAGAACTCTCGCCGAGGACAATTCAGGCGTCCCTTCTCCCATTGGGAGAAGAAGAGGATGAGGGGTTGTGCCCTTCGTTATGGTCTCAACCTTCGCCAAATCCGTCCCCATGGCTGTCATGCCTGCTCTTCCGGCTGGCGGACCAGCGGCTCAAGCTTACCCAAGGTTTCGGTAAGCGCCTGCAATGCGCCTTGAAGGCTTGTACTGGCCGCCTCCTGCCGTGTCAGCAGGGTGCGGCTGGCGTCCCAGAGCACGGCCTCGTCGAGGATCAGGCCATGCCGCGCCAGGATCGGCTTGAGCATACCGGCCCGGCGAAGCAGGTCCGCGCGCGTCTGCTGATAGGCGTGCTCGCACAGCCGGCGCCGGTCGGCATAGCTGAACACATTGGCGAAGAACATTTCCCGGTCGTCCTGGCGCGGCTCCATGACGACGATATCCGCATCGGGATAAAGGTGCCGGTAGCGCTGCATCCCGACATCCATGCGGGAGTGAATGAGCGAGCGGAAGGTTTGCGACAGAACCGCGACGAGGCCCCGGCTGGCCAAGCTGCCGGTCTCGACCTGGTCAGCCGGCAGATCGGCTTTGTACGGCACGAGGGGATTGATGGCGAAAAGCAGCCGCACCCCTTCCTTCAGGGCCGAAGATGCACTGAGAGTTCTTTGCAAGGCTCCATCGACGTAATAGCGGCCGTTGATCTTGACCGGAGGGAACAGTCCGGGCAGCGCCGCGCTTGCCGCCACGGCTTGCGATACCGGCACGTCGTCCCATCCCGGCTCGCCGAAAGTCACGCGCTCGCAGGTGTCCAGATCGGTTGCGACGATATAGAGCTTGGGCCGGAGCTTGCGGAAATCGTCCGGAAAGCCGCGTGAGGCGGACAGGCGCTGCAAATAGGCCTGCAGCGGCGCGCTGTCGAGGATGCCTGCGGGCAAGGCCTGCACGAGCCGCCGCAGCGAGGCGGCGAACTTCCGGTTGCGGCCGCCGCGCACATAGTCCAGGAGCCCAGATTTCAGGAGGTGCGGGATCGCGGCAATGCGCCGTCCGTATTCCTTGAACGCGGGCCTTAGCAGCACCTCGGGCTCGAAGGGGTCGTCGTCCTTGTCGGATTCGATAAACATCCGGTGCATGGCGCGCGGCGAGAGGCCGTTGGCGAGGCCCGAGGCGAAGAAGGCGCCCGAGCTGACGCCGACGAAGACGCTGCAATCGGTCAGACGGAAGCCGCGCAGCGCCTCGTCGAGCGCCATCAGCGCGCCCACTTCGTAGATCCCGCCCAAAGGGCCGCCGCCTGCCAGTGCGACGCCGATTGGCAGGCGGTTCCTTTCAGCGAGGGTCTTTGTTTCAGGCATGAAGTGACGGCGCCCTTGTCAGGTTCACATGTGCGCGCGGGACGCCGTCTTCTTCGCCGGCGCCTCGGCCTTCTTCATTCCGCCATCCTCAAGCGCGTGCGACAGCTTGCCGGTGGCCTTGGTCAGCTCCTCCACCCGCTTGGTGAGCATGTCGATGTCGTGCTTCGTCGGCACGTTGAGGCTCGTCAGAGCGCGGGAAACACGATCCACAAATACATGCTCAAGCTTGTCCCAGGTTCCCGTGGCCTTCGTGCGCGCGTCGGTAATCGCCTCTTGAGCCGACTTCGAAGCGCGCTTTTGTACGTGTTCGCCTTCCTTCACCAGGGAGTCGAAAAGCTTTCCGCCTTCTTCCTGGGCCTTGGCGAACGCGCCAAGCCCGGCCAGCCAGATGTTCGCGGCGGAGTCGCGGATTGTCGCGGCAAGGCCTTCTTCGCCGCCTTTTTCGGCAAGCTCGTTGAGTTTCTTGATCATGGTCAGCTCCCAATTTTTCCGCATTGGCGGGCACTATCCCTCTGGCCAACTTATATTCCTTAAGCGCGGAAGAGCCGATTGACTTTCGTCAAACAATTTTAGGGTTTGGCGCCTAATCATCCAGCGAAGCCTAAGCAACAGCCCTGGGTGAAAGAGGGAAGCTTGCCATGATTTACTTTGTCACTGGCGCCAGCGGATTTATTGGCAAGCGGCTGGTGCGGGCACTTCTGGAGCGGAGCCAGGCCACCGTTTATTTCCTGATGCGCGACCCTTCGCCCGCACGCATCGAGGCCTTGCGCAACTATTGGCGCGCGAGCGCAAAACGCGCCATTCCGCTCAAGGGCGATATTGGCCGGCCGGGGCTTGGACTTGCCAAGGACGATATTGGGACCTTGAAAACCAAGGTTGACCATTTCTTTCATCTGGCCGCGATTTACGACCTGAACGCCGATCCGGAAAAGGAGATGGCGACGAATGTCGAGGGCACGCGGAACGCCATCCGCCTGGCGGAAGCGATCGGCGCGGGCCGGTTCCACCATTTCAGCTCCATCGCCGCGGCCGGGCTATACGAAGGCACCTTCCGCGAGGATATGTTCGAGGAAGCCCGCCATTTCGAACACCCCTATTTCGCCAGCAAGCACGAATCCGAAAAGGTGGTGCGCCAGGAATGCCGCGTACCCTGGCGGGTCTACCGGCCCGGCATCGTCGTGGGCGACTCCAAAACTGGCGAGATGGATAAGATCGACGGGCCGTACTACTTCTTCAGCCTGATCAAGAGGATACGCTCCATCGTGCCGCCGTGGATGCCGATGGCTGGCATCGAAAGCGGCCGCATCAATCTGGTGCCGGTCGATTTCGTGGTGGCGGCCGCGAACCACATCGCGCACGCGCCCGGCCAGGACGGCAAGTGTTTCCACCTCACCGACCCGCATCCCCACCGCGTTGGCGACGTATTCGCCATGCTCGCCAAGGCCGGCCACGCGCCCGATATCGGCATGCGCCTCAATCTGGGCCTCTTGCGCCTGCTGCCCGCGCCGCTCGTCAAGGGCCTGTCCTCGCTCCCGGTGCTGAAGCGGCTGCGCGCCGCCGTTATGCGCGACCTGAAGCTGCCAGATAGCGTGTTCACCTTTGTGAACTATCCCACGCGTTTCGATTGCCGCGAGGCCGAAAGCCTGCTCGAACCGGCGGGCATCCGCGTGCCGCGCCTGGAGGACTACGCCTGGAAGCTCTGGGACTATTGGGAGCGCCACCTCGATCCGGACCTCGTTACCGGCAAGACGCTGCGCGCGCAGATCCAGGGCAAGGTTGTGCTCATCACGGGCGGTTCCTCGGGAATCGGCAAGGCGGCGGCGTTCAAGCTCGCGGAGGCCGGCGCCAAGGTGCTCATCGCGGCGCGCGATCCTCTCAAGCTGGAAGCTGTGGAGCAAGAGGCCGCCGCCCGGGGCCTGCGCCTCATCACCCGCGCCGCCGACATCACCGACCCCGATCAATGCACCGGGCTGGCGAAGTGGGTGCTGGAGGAGCATGGCGGCGCGGACATCCTTATCAACAACGCCGGCCGCTCCATCCGCCGCGGCGTCGCACAATCCGTGGACCGCATGCACGATTTCGAGCGCACCATGCAGCTCAACTACTTCGCCGCGGTCCGGCTTACGCTGGCCCTTCTCCCCAAGATGACGGAGAAAGGCGATGCCCAAATCATCAACATCTCATCCATGGGCGTGCTCACCAGCGCCCCGCGCTTCTCCGCCTATGTTGCCTCGAAAGCCGCGCTCGAAGCCTGGACCCGCTGCGCCGCCGCCGAATATTACGAGCGCGGCGTGTATTTCACGGTCGTCAACTTTCCGCTTGTGCGCACGCCGATGATCTCGCCCACGAAAATCTACGACCAAGCGCAGGTGATGACGCCGGAGCAGGCCGCGGATATGATCGCCGAGGCCATCGTCAACCGGCCCACGCGCGTCGCCACCGGGCTCGGGCTTTTCGGCCAGAGTGTGCAAGTCACCGCGCCGAGGCTCGCGCTGATCGTGAACAGCCTGCTGTTCCAGGTCTTCCCCGAGACCGCGCCGAAACGGAACGGCGAGCCGGCACCCGCGCCCCAGCTCACGCCGGACCAGATCGCGTTCTCGACGCTGTTCCCCGGCATCCACGTTTGATGCCGAGCGGAGTTGGCAGGCTTCGCCAACTTCCAGCGAAATCATGGGCCTGCCTGCCCCGCCTCAAGCCGCCGCCGCTGGCTCGCGCAATGCGCGGCGGAGGATCTTGCCGACATTCGAGCGCGGTAGTGAAGTGCGGAACTCGACATGGCGCGGCACCTTGTAGCCGGTCAGGTATTTGCGGCAATGTTCGATCAACGCCTCGGCGGTCAGTCCGGGGTCCTTGCGCACGGCCACGATCTTAATGGCCTCGCCCGAACGCGGGTCGGGCACGCCGACCGCCCCAACCTCAAGAACCCCCGGATGCTGGGCGGCAACATCTTCGATCTCGTTGGGCCAGACCTTGAAGCCGGAGACGACGATCATGTCCTTCTTGCGGTCCGCCATGTGGATGTAGCCCCGCTCGTCCACCGTCGCCATGTCGCCAGTTCTGAGGAAGCCGTCCAGCGTCATGACCTTGGCGGTCTCGTCGGGATGATGCCAGTAGCCCTTCATGACCTGCGGTCCGCGTGCGCAAAGCTCGCCGACCTCGCCGGCAGGCAGGTCGCTCCCATCCTCGCCGCGGATCGCGATCTCGGTCGAGGGTATGGGCAGTCCGATCGAGCCGGTGAACTCCTTGATGTCGAGGAGGTTGCTGGCGACACAGGGCGAGGCCTCGGTCAGGCCATAGGCCTCAACCAGCGGCCGGCCGGTGAGTTTGCGCCATTTTTCCGCGACCGTCCGGTGCACCGCCATGCCTCCGGCAAAGGAAAGCCGCAGGCGCGAGAAGTCGAGCGAAACGAAGTCCGGTTGCTGCAGCAATGCGTTGAACAGTGTATTGACGCCGACGACCACGGTGAACGGATGCCGTTTCAGCTCGCTGACCAGCCCTTTAATATTGCGCGGATCGGTTACCAGCACGTTCGCGGCCCCGATCTTGAAAAAGACCAACGACACCGTCAAGGCGAAGATGTGGTAGAGCGGGAGTGCCGTGACGATGGTCTCCTCGCCTTCCGCAAGGACCCCCTTTAGCCAGGCATGCGCCTCGGCAAGGTTGGCGACGATATTGCCATGGGTGAGCATGGCGCCTTTGGGGACACCCGTCGTGCCGCCGGTGTACTGCAAGAAAGCGAGGTCTTCGTGGCCGGTTTCCGCCGGCTTCCACGGCAATCGGCTGCCCTGGCGCAGGGCGGCGGGGAACGGGACCGCGCCCGGGATACTCCACGCCGGCACCATGCGTTTCACGTATTTCACCAGGAAATTCACGGTGAAGCGTTTCAGCGGAGGCAGCATGTCGCCGGCCTGAGTCGTCACGACATGTTTGACCTCGGTATTTGCAACGATCTGCTCCAGCGTGTGGGCGCTGTTCTCCAGGATGACGATGGCCTCGGCTCCGGCATCCTTCAACTGGTGCTCCAGTTCGCGAGGGGTATAGAGCGGGTTGCAGTTGACGGCTGTGTAGCCGGAGCGGAGGATGCCGAACAGCGCGACTGCGTATTGCAGCAGGTTGGGCATCATGAGCGCCACCCGGGCTCCAGGGGGTAACTTCAGTCCACTTTGCAAATAGGCGCCGAAGGCGCGCGATTGCCGCTCCAGCTCCGAATAACTGATCGCGTGCCCCATATTGATGAAGGCGGGAAGCGGGCCGAAGCGCGCGACGCTCTTGTCGAAGACCTCGCCAAGCGAGCGGTGCTCATCGACGTTAGCTTCGGCGGGCACTCCCGGTGGATAACTTTTCAGCCAGATTTTTTCCACGGTCTTTCCTCCGCTTCGGGCCGGCTCCGAACTCATTGGCCCACGGAATGCGCTTTCGATTCTCTGCCCAGGGGTGTTGCCCTGCACTTGCACTACGTAATTGACTAAGCCCTTGGCGGCGCGGCGCTCCTTGATCGCTATCAAAAGCCGGCGCATCCAGCTCCCTGGCAAGGCGGCATCTCGGCCCCTAAGGTAAATGACTCGAAAAAATCGGGTGACACAGCCCGCGTCTTTGGGGTCTGAGTGGCAGCGGAACAGAAAACCTGGATGGTGCGGCCGGTCGCCCCACGCCCCACTGCGCGCCTGCATTGTTCACCGGCACCTTAGCCTCGCCGATGCCTACCTGTAAGGCCGGGGACTCACGGACAACCGGCGATACCG
>PMBZ01000170.1 GCA_003153975.1 Hyphomicrobiales bacterium | reverse complement strand
TGCAGACTTTTTCCAAACCGTAGGTCACGGCTTTGCGGTTGCCGCCGCCTCAATTGGCGCCGATGCGGCTTCAGGCAGCCCAGCTCCCTTTATCAAAGCATAGACTGCCGGGATCACGATCAAGGTCAGCACCGTGGACGAAGCCATGCCGCCGATCATGGGCACTGCGATGCGCTGCATTACCTCCGAGCCCGTGCCCGTGCTCCAAAAGATCGGCAGCAGCCCCGCCATGATGGCGGCCACCGTCATCATCTTAGGGCGCACGCGCTCGACGGCGCCCCGCATGATGGCGCGATTGAGGTCAGCCTTGGTGAAAGGCCGTTCCTGCGCATGGCAGGCTGCTTTCACCTCGCGGACCGCATGATCGAGATAGATCAGCATCACAACGCCCGTTTCCGCCGCAACGCCCGCCAGCGCGATGAAGCCCGCCGCCACAGCCACCGACATGTTGAAGCCCAGCGCCCACGTGAGCCACAGCCCGCCCACAAGCGCAAACGGCAGCGACAGCATCACGATCAGCGTTTCGGTCAGCGTGCCGAAGTTCAGGTAGAGCAGCAGAAAGATGATCGCGAGCGTCAGCGGCACGATGATTTTGAGCTTGGCGATGGCGCGGCTCATGTATTCGAACTGGCCGCTCCATTGCAGGTAGGTTCCGCCGGGCAATTTCACGCCGTCAGCCACCGCCTTCTGAGCATCGGCCACGTAACCGCCGATATCGCGGCCCTGCATGTTCACGAAAATATAGACGGCAAGCTGGCCATTCTCGGTGCGGATCGTGTTCGGTCCGCGGGTCTGCTCTGCCTTCGCAATTTCGCCCAGCGGAACCGCGCCGCCGCCCGGCAGTGAGACCAGCACATCGCGGGCTATTGCCTCGGGATTGTCGCGGAAGTCGCGCGGATAGCGGACGTTGACCGTATAGCGCTCGCGCCCTTCGACCGTGGTAGTCACGGCCTCGCCGCCCAGCGCCATCGCAATCGTGTCCTGCAGATTGCCGGTGAGCAGGCCGTAGCGGGCGAGCGCGTCGCGGTCGGGGACAATATCTAGGAAGTAGCCGCCGATCACGCGCTCCGCGTAAGCGCTTGTGGTGCCGGGAACCTTCCGGACCACGGCTTCGATCTCCTTGGCGGTCCGGTCCAACTCGCCCAGGTCCTTGCCTAGCACCTTGATGCCGATGGGCGTGCGGATGCCGGTCGCCAACATGTCGATGCGCGCCTTGATGGGCATCGTCCACGCGTTGGAAACGCCTGGGAATTGCAGCGCCTTGTCCATCTCCGTGGTCAGACTTTCGATGGTTACGCCGGGGCGCCATTCCTCCTGGGGCTTCAGGTTGATGATCGTTTCGAACATTTCCGTTGGCGCCGGATCGGTTGAAGTCTCCGCGCGGCCCGCCTTGCCGTAGACGGAGGCGACCTCGGGAAAGCCCTTGATGATCCGGTCCTGAACCTGCAGAAGCTCCGCCGCCTTGGTGATCGAAATCCCCGGCAAGGTCGTTGGCATATAGAGCAGTGTACCCTCATTGAGGGCGGGCATGAACTCCGAGCCCAGCCGGCTGGCGGGCCAGACGCTTGCGCCAAGCACGAGCAGCGCGGCGAGGATCGTGAGCCCTTTCGCGCGCAAAACAGCCTCGATCATGGGCCGGTAAATCCAGATCAGCGCCCGGTTGATCGGGTTCTTCTGCTCCGGCACGATGTGCCCGCGCACGAACAGGAGCATCAGCACCGGCACCAGCGTTATCGAAAGCATCGCCGCCGCCGCCATCGAGAAGGTTTTCGTATAGGCAAGCGGGCCGAACAGGCGGCCTTCCTGCGATTCCAGCGTGAAAATCGGCATGAACGACACGGTGATGATGAGGAGGCTGAAGAACAGCGCCGGTCCCACCTCCTTGGCCGCCTCGATGAGGATTTCCGCGCGCGGTCTCCCCGTATCGCGCTCTAGATGCTTGTGTGCGTTTTCGATCATCACGATGGCGCCGTCGATCATGGCGCCGATGGCAATCGCGATGCCGCCNNAGGAAGACGATGCACACCAGCGCGACGATGGCGCTTTCCTCGATAAGCGTCTCCTTGAGTGTACTAATCGCCGCGTAGATGAGGTTCGAGCGGTCGTAGACCGGCACGATGTCCGTGCCCTTGGGCAGGCTCGCCGCCAGTTCCGCGAGGCGCTTCTTGACGTTGCCGATCACGTCGAGCGCGTTGAGCCCGAAGCGCTGCAAGGCGATGCCGCTCGCCACCTCGCCCTCGCCGTTCAACTCGGTAATGCCGCGCCGCTCGTCCGGCCCAAGCTCCACCCGCGCCACGTCGCGCAAGAGGACCGGCGTGCCCTTCTCGGCCTTGAGCACGATCTTACCGATGTCTTCGAGCCCGCGCAGGTAGCCCTTGCCGCGCACCACATATTCGAACTCGGAAAGCTCCAGCGTGCGCCCGCCAACATCTGTGTTGCTGCGCCGGATGGCTTCGCGGATTTTGTCGAGCGGGATAGAGAGATCGCGAAGCTTCTGCGGGTCCACGATGACATTGTACTGCTTCACGAAGCCGCCCACGCTCGCGACCTCAGCGACGCCTTCGGCCTTCGCGAGCCCGTAACGCAATGTCCAATCCTGTAACGAGCGCGTCTGCGCGAGGTTCAGGTCTTTGGAAACGGCCGCGTACTGGTAGACCCAGCCCACGCTGGTCGCGTCCGGCCCAAGCACGGGAACAACGCCCAATGGCAGCCGCGAGGTGGCGGCATTCAGATATTCGAGCACGCGGCTGCGCGCNNTCGACCACCTGCGGCGCCTGGCCGGGATAGGTGGTGTAGACGATAACCTGCGTATCCGAGAGGTCCGGGATGGCGTCGAGCGGCAGATGCTTAAGGGCATAGATGCCGCCGGCAACCGCGACGAAGGTGGCGATCAGCACGAGGAGGGCGTTGCGCGCAGACCAGTCTATAATCCGGGCAATCATTGGACATCTCCAGCGGCCAGGCTTTGCAGCGCTGCTCTCAGGTTGCTTTCGGCGTCGATAAGGAAGTTGGCGGCGGTTACGGCCCTGTCGCCTTCGGAAATGCCCTCCTTGATCTCGACGAAGCCGTTGCCGCGCATGCCTGCCCTCACGGGGCGCGGCTCGAAGCGGCCTTCGCCCTTATCCACGATAACGAACTGGTGCGCGCCGCCATCGATCACTGCGCTTTCGGGAACGGCGATCACAGGCGCCCCGCTACCGCTTTCGATGACGGCATCCGCGTACATGTTGGGCCGCAGGATGCCGGCCGGGTTGGCAAGCTCGATGCGGACGCGGGCCGTGCGCGTGTCTTTGTTGAGTACGGGATAGATGAGGCCGATCTTGCCGGTGAAAGTGCGGCCGGGATAGCCGCGCGGGGTGACGGCGACGGTTTGGCCCGGCTCGATCAGGCCCAGGTCGCGCTCGGCCACATCGGCAAGCACCCACACCACGGAGAGATCGGCGATGCGGAACAGGATGTCGCCTGCCTTCGCTTGCATGCCTTCGACGACATTGTGCTCGACCACGAAGCCGTCGCGGGGGGCGGGCCAAGTGACAGTCAGCGAGCCCTGACGGCTCTTTGCGATCTCGCCGATGATTTCATCCGGAACGCCGAGATTTTCGAGGCGCTGGCGTGCTCCGCGTTCTTGAGGCAGGCCGCCCGTGCTGGGAAGGTTCAGATCGGTCACGTATTGGGCGGCGGCGGCGGACAAGGCGGAGGCATAGACCCGCATCAACGGCTCGCCTTTGTGCACGTAAGCGCCGGTTGTGATGTGCTCAAGTCCGTTCAGGAAGGCGTCGAAGCGCAGCGCTACGACTGCTTGGCGGTGCTCGTCCTCCTGGACGGTGCCGGACGCGCGGATCGAGACCGTAAGAACGCGGCGGGATACGGGCTCGGATCTGACGCCGGTGCGCTGCAGCTTCCCAGGCGAAAGCCTGATCGCCGGTCCGCCGTCATCTTCGCCCTCGTGGACGGGCACGTAGTCCATTCCCATCGAGTCCTTCTTGGGAACGGGCGACACATCCGGCAGCCCCATCGGGTTGCGGTAGTAGAGGATCTTCCTGCCCGCTTGCTGCTTGGCCGGTTTCGTTTCCTTGAAACCGGCCTCTTCGTCCTCGTAGACTGGAATATAGTCGCGCCCGTCCGCCGTCTTCCTGGCCTCCGCCGCAAAATCGTTCTTGCCGTCCGGGTCTTTCCAATAAAGGACGGTCCTAACAGCGGCCGGGGCGCTGGCAGGCTGCGAAGCCTCGCGATTGTGCGGCAGCAATGGCCATGTGCCGGCCCCGAAGCGGTAGCCGGCAATGGCGCTCGCGAGGAGTGCCGCAAGGGCAGCTCCCGCGACGACGCTCCTGTTCATGCGCCTATTCCTTGGCCGTGATGACAACCAAGCCTTCGACGGTCTCGCTCTCGCCGGGCACCTTGGCCAAGAGCTTCAGCGCCCATTTGCCGGCCATGGTTGGCCGGGCCTTGAAGCGGTAGACGCCGGGCTCGCTGGACGGCTCAGGGGTGAGGGTACCTGTCATATCGCCCATGTCTTCGGGGGACATGTCGAGCCGGCTGCGGAAGATCACCGCATTGGCCACCGGCGTGCCGCTAGCCTTCTGGACGAGCCGCGCGGCCACATCGCCACCAGTGCCGCTCCCGACTTCGGTCTTGACGGGCTGGAACTCGTAATCTTTTGCGCCCGCCTGGGCCATCGAAAGGGAAGCGGCGAGGGTGAGTGCCGCGCCCGCGAAGGTAATCAGTCTCTTGTTCATGATCCGGTCCTTGAAATGCACGGGTTAAGCGTACGCGTTAGCGGCGCTTTGGAGAATGCACGTGTAGGAAGGATCAGGCCCTGGGCGGGGGGCCTTGGGGATTGAGACGAAGGCCGGGGGGCTCTGCGGAGTTTGGCGATTCGAACCCGCTCGCGCCGGTCAGCCGTAACGGTTCGGGCATGGCGAACACCGCCAGCGTCTGAGCGCCGCAGCCAAGGGCGCAGCCGCATCCCGCATCCGGGCATTTTGACTTGGAGCCATGATCGCAGCATGCGTGGCCGGCGGGCGCCTCATGATGGCGCTTGGTCTTATGGCAATCTGGGGCATCGTCCGCGACTGCAACCACCGTGCCGGTATTCTTGAACGCGGCATGCGTCGCCCGCGCGCCCGTGATTGGCGCAAGGGTAAGAGAGACGGCGATGAGGAAAGCGATGAACGCCCTTGCGGCGGCCGGCATCGTGGCACCTCCGGCGTCCATCATGAAACGATGCGTCTCCAAGTCAATGGATTTCGTGCGAGCATGCCTAGTGGCTAAGCGCGATCAGGCGAAAACAAACTTGGTAAATGCGAGCCCGCATTTGTCCGGTTGAAGGCAAAACTCACCCCTGGATATTCAAGCCAAGGCCGCTGCGAACTGGAAAGAGAAGCAGGGGCGCCCGGCCGCTTTAGCCTCCCGCCCCTTTCTGCCCCTCCAGCGCCGCCCATAACGTGCGCGCCTGCTTCGCGGTCTCCGGCGGAAGCTTCGCCAGCAGCTCTTCGCTCAGCGTGCCCGTAGCCTGCGCCTTCTCGAACAGCGCCTGGATGCTGGCGAAGCGCTCCCGCTCCACCTCCGGCACCGGAGAATTCACGATAGCCCCGGCCTTGATCCGTTCGATTACGGCCTCGATCCGGTCCACCAAACCGGCGTTCCCATCCGCGCCCGCCAGGCTGCAAGCCACCGCATAGTCGCCGATCAGGCTCTCGACAAGCCGCCAGAAAACCTGCGGCGTCTTCTCGAAGAAGGGGGCAATCGCCGCAAGCGCTTCTTCCAGCGCGGCCATGGCTTCTTTGTTCTGCCCCTTGCTCAAATGGATTTGGCCGAGCGCGCGAAGGCTCATCGCCAGATCGGGTGCGTGGGAGTCGAAGCGGGCTTTGGCGAGGTGCCGGTAGATCCTCGCCGCCTCAAGGCTCGAACCCAGAGCCTCCTCGTGCTTTCCGAGCGCGGAGAGGCGGCTGCCAACGGAGCTTAAAGCATCCGCAATGTCCTTGAGTGCGAATTCCAGCCGGCTGGCATCCGCTCCCTTCGACCGGAGTTTGGAAAGGGCCGCCGTTGCTTGCGCGGCGTGGCGCGAGGCGACTTTGTGCGCAAACTCCAGGAGTTCGGGATGCGATTTGGGCAGCGCCAGGTCGAGGGCGCGCAGCGCTTCGAAATCGAGGGCGCCAAGCAAAACCTCGATGCGGCGTTTGAGCGGACCGGGGCTCCCGGTCAGCACCGCCACGAAAGCGGCGGCAAGCGGGGGCATGTGGTTCAAAATGAGCCCGTCGAGCACCACCGCGGCCTTGCCGGCCTTGACGCCATGTTCGGCGCCCGCCGCGCGCTGCAACGTCGCGACGAGATGGCGGTTGCGCGCTTCCCGTACCGCTTCGGGCTGCGTATCGATCCAGGCGAGGCAGCCCTCGATCAGCTCGGCGTCCGCGGTGGCGGCGAGGTGATGCTCGCCCAAAAGCTCCGGCTCGATGGGGGCGATGCTGCCATCGTCCCGTCCGTAGAGGCAGGCGAGATTGTACAACGCCGGCCCCACATCCGCATCCCCGTCGCTCCGGTCTTCGTGGAATTCGTCCGCCAGGAGCAGCGCTTCGGCGGCCGCGTCCGATGGCGCGCCCCCTACCGCCGCCACCTGGGCGGCGCCGTGCTCCAAGTCCTCGCGCGAACCGTCCGCAAGCGGGCCAAGAAGCTTCTCCCAACGCGCGAACTCCAGGTCCAACACCTTATCAAGCTGCCTGGCGATGCCGTCGCCGGCGGCGGGCGGCATGCCGCAGAGGTAAAGCAGCGCCTCCATCTGGATGGCAAGCGGGCGCTCGAAACCGTCGCCCTTCGTGATCCGTTCAAGCCTCTCGCGCGGCGGCGCGCCGGCCGGCCTCGCAAAGCCATACGCCTGCAAGACAGGCCAGAACCTCACGACGCTTTCCTTGAACAAGGCCTGCCGCGCACCCGCGCTTGCCATCGGGTTCAGCGCGAGTGCGTGTGGCGTGCCGGCGAACAGCCGGGCGATCTCTTCATGGTCCTCGCGCAGCCGCTCCCACCAGGGGGAGGCGCTGCGGGACAGAAGCACGAGGCGCAGCGGCCGGGCCGTGTTCGCGCGCTTTTGCAGGAGCAGCCGGGCGATTTTCACCACCTCGGCCTGGCGTGCCTCGGCGTGGTCGAGGACGATCAGCACACCCGCATCCTTGCCGCGCCGCACGCGCCGCTCCAGCGCCTGCCAAGCCTGCCCGCTCCAGGCTTCATCGCCGCCCCAATCGCGATCGAGGAAGCCGGCCGTCCAGCCCGCCTCGCGCAGCTCGGCCGCGACCTCGATCATGAGCCGGGTCTTGCCCAAGCCGCCCGGCCCGTGACAGAGACGGCCGGTCGCGGGCTGTGCGGCGTTCTGGCACCATGCGAGGCAGTCCCGCTTGGCGCCGGCCGCGTCGTTGAAGGACACCACCGCGTATCGCGCTTGCAGAAGCTCCGAGGGCAGGGTTTCGCGCGGATCGCTCTTCAGCGTCTCCTGCTTTGCGTCCAGAAGCGGATCGCCGTCATCCTCGGCATCGTCATCCTCCACGGGCGCGGCGGCCTCAGGCTTCCCCTGCGTGGCGCTGGAAGCCGCACCGTCGCGATCCAGGGCAGCCTGTTCCTCCGAAGGGGCGGCCTCCGGCTTCTCCTCCACCGCACTGAAGGGCGCACCGCCGTCATCGAAAGCTTCCTCTTCCGCCAAGGGCGCGATGGCCTCAACCTCAACCTCAACCTCAACCTCAACCTCCACCTCCACCTCCACCGCGCTGGAGAGTGCTGCGCCGTGATCGAGGGCTTCCTCTTCCTTCGAGGGTGCGACGGCCTCGGCCTTCTCCTCCACCGCGCCGAAGAGCGCAGCGCCGTGATCGAGGGCTTCCTCTTCCTCCGAGGGTGCAATGGCCTTGGCCTTCTCCTCCACCACGCTGAAGAGCGCGCCGCCGCGATCGAGGGCAGCCTCTTCCTCCGAAGGCGCGACGGCCTCAGGCTTCTCCTCCACTACGCTGAGAAGCGGACCAGCGTAATAGATGCCGGCGTCTTCCTTCGAGCGCGCCGCCGCCACGGGCTTGGCCTCCTCGACCCTGGAGGGCAGGCCGCTCTCGCCACGGGCGCCGGCTTTCTTCAAGGGCGCAACAGCCTCTGGCTGCTCCCACATCTCGCCGGGAAGCGGAGCGGCATAGAGGAAAACGCTGTCTTCATACAAGGCCGGAACGGTCTCAAGCCGTTCCTGAGCCACGCTGGGGAGCGAACCGTTGCGAACGCCGGCATCGGTTCCGCTCAAGGCCACGCCAGTCTCAGGCTTCTCCCAAGCCAAGCTGGGAAGCGGACTGTTGTAATCGCGGGTGCCGCCGTCCTCGATTGGAGCGGCGGTTTCGAACTTCTCCCGTGCCGCGCTGGGATGCGGCCCGCCGTCATCAAGGCTGAACGGCCCGGGATTCGTGACCGCAGCGTCATCCCCGCGCATGCGTGGATACATATGAACGCTTGTTTCAACGCCAGAAATGGGTTCCCGCTTTCGAGGGAACGACGCTGCGGAGCCATCCCCGATGCCCGCGATTTGGACTTCTTCGCGGGTGCCATCCTCCTTCAAGGAAGCGGCGGTCACGGCTTTCTCCGGTGCCGCGCCTGGAAGCGGTTCGCCAAAACCGCCGCCCTCATCTTCCTCCTCAAGTACGGCGATCTCAAGCGGCTTGCCCGCCATCACCCCAGCGATGCTTTCCAGAATACCCTCGATATCGCTAAGGAGCTTCACCTGATAGATGCTGTATGGCATCGGGATTTTGCCGGCCGGAAAGCCGTCCAAGGCCACGTTGACCAGCCGCCCCTGCGTAAAAGCGGTGTGCGCCTCCGATTTGATCGAATCGGCGGTTGCGGCATCCTCGTTCCAGATCACCACGATGGCGCGGGCAGCCTCGGTCTTGGCGCTGATGTGCCCCTCGAAGCTGCCCCAGCTTTCGAGTTTATTGTCGCACCAGACGGAATCCCGCCCGTATCGCGCCTCGATGGCTTTCTCCAGTTTTCGCGTCAGACCGCGACGCTTGGACGAATAGCTGATGAAAATCTCGTGCATGCAAGATCCGGATGCCCAGGTTAGCGGCCCGATATTCGAGAAATGCGCCGTGGTCAAGGCAAGGCTACACAGGTCGCGCGCCGGACCTGCACCAAGACCGCTGAAGGCAGGCGGACCGGCTTACTCAAGGTGGCAGCTACGCAAGCATGCAACCATACCATCCGGGAAACGTGCCGGAATGTGGATGGCTTCTGCCGGCA
The DNA here is from genome assembly GCA_003153975.1 of Hyphomicrobiales bacterium. GTDB lineage: Bacteria > Pseudomonadota > Alphaproteobacteria > Rhizobiales > Rhodomicrobiaceae > Rhodomicrobium. The sequence continues at coordinate 13,458 of PMBZ01000170.1, read as the reverse complement.
GGCGGCCGGAACGCCGTCTTCGAAAACGGTCCAGCCCGGATCTAAATCCGGCGCGAAATGTCGCAGGCGCAGGAATCCGGCGGCCGATTACTCCGTGTGCCACAAACGCGCCCAGAAATAATAAGATTAAATTGCTTGCACTTAACGGCACAAGGTTTTTTCTAGATCAGACAGATTTATCCAGAGTGAACCCTGTTCTGTGGGCGATTTTGTCTGCTGCCTCTGCTGCTGGCGGCACGGCTAGCTTTGGCATTTGCGTGCCAAGGGAGACTGCACAAACACAGGAATTACTGTAACTGCAAACGGGGGGGAGCAGTTGCCATGATGAACTCCAGACTTATCTCTGCTATTCTGTTCGCATTTTCCGTACTGCTCCTTGCCGGACCTCAGGCTTTCGCGCAGGCAAAGCACTCTGTCCGCGACAATACTAACGCTCGCTATGAGGAAAAGCGGCGGCAAACCAACAGCATCGCCGTTGCCATCATGACCTCGGGCATGACCTGCACCTGCTCGCGTTTCGCCGAGGACATACGCAACGTGGTCAACGATCTGCGGCCTGGCGGCTTGCGCGTCCTGCCAATTCTCGGCGTCGGGGGGCTGCAAAACCTGAACGATGTGCTGTTTCTCAGCAACATGGACATGGGCACCGTCGATCAGGACAACATCTTGGTGCTAAAGCAGAAAGATCCGCAACTCTACGCCGATCTCGAACATCGCGTTCATTATATAACCAAGCTGTACAATTCCGAGCTTCACGTTCTGGCACGCCAGGAAATTAGAACCTTCGCCGATCTGAGAGGAAAGAAGGTCAATTTCAACCTCAAGAATAGCCAGGTCGACGTTACCGCCGACCGCGTGTTCAATATGCTGAAACTCAAGGTGGAACGGCATTACGACGACGTGGACACGGCGAACGCCAAATTGCTGAAGGGCGAGATCGACGCGGCACTAGTGCTGTCCGGCGCGCCGCATTCGACCACCGCGAAGCTGAAAAGCTCGGACGGCGTGCACTTCCTGTCGCTGGACGATGGCAGCTTGCCGGGGTATCTCCTTGCGCCGGTCTTCGCTGAATATCTGCCCGGCGAGCTGACCAGCGATGTTTATCCCAATCTGATACCACCGGGCGCCCCGGTGCAAACCATCGTCAACCGCACCTTGCTCGCCACTTATGCCTGGCCGGAAAATTCCGCGCAGTACCGTAAACTCGCGCACTTCGTGACGGAATTCTTCAACAGGATCGGCTGCTTCAAGGAGGGCGGGCGTCACCCGAAGTGGCGTGAGGTCAATCTCTGGACCGATATGCCTGGGTGGACTCGCTTTAAGCCGGCCGCCGAATGGCTCGCCGCTCATCGCGCGCAGGCAGCAGGTGGCGCGTTAGCGTGCCCAGGCGCCGTTAGCACCGCCGCGGCTGCGGGGACGCGTCCGGAAGATGGGGGATGCCCCACATGCGGTAGCGGCAATTTACCGGCAGTGAGCCCAACGCAGCCGGCGAAAAAGAATTTCTAATACCGGAATGCCGGGATGCAGGAATAGCGAACGGTTCACCCGATACGAGAGGACAAGATAAAGCCTCCCGCAGCAGCGCTTATTCCTGCGGGGACGGCTCCCACCCCGGCACAAGTAATGCGTATAGCTATGAGGAATTCCATGCCGGTTGTACGACGTTATATTCTCGGGCGCATCGTCAGCCCCCTGGCGGCTGCCGGTGCGATCCTGTGCCTGCACTCCGCGGCCTTCGTATCCTGCGCGACCCCCCTGGAAATTAGACAGCAACTCGCCGGCGTACCGGGCGAGGAAGTGCCGCTGCGCCTGGAACTACCTGCGAAGCCGATGCCGGGCGAGGCAACCAGCATGGGCTTCGTCCGCATCCTTGGCCTTCCGCCCATGTTCTCGCTGAACCGCGGTTTCGCCGCCGCCGGCGCCTGGGCCGTTTCGCTCGGCGAGGCTGACGCGCTCGCCCTTGCCGCACCGGCGAATTTCGAGGGCACTTTGGTGCTGACCGTTGAGTTGGTGCGCGATGAGAGCGACGAGCCGCAGAGATGGCAGATACAAATCACGCTCGTGCCAAAGCAGTCTGGCACCACGCCGCAACAGCCCGCCATGGCGGCCATGGCCACCCTGGCTCCAACTTCTCCTACTGCCCCCCAGCCGAAGCCCGCGGAAAGCATCGGAAGCATGAAGGCCGCCCAACCGCTACGCGCCGCTGCCCGCGCTCAAATGGATCGTGGCAGGCAACTGCTGCAAGAAAACGATGTTGCCGCCGCACGGCTGATTTTCAAACGGCTAGCCCAATCCGGCGTTGCGGAAGCTGCCTTCGCGCTGGCGCAAACCTACGATCCGGAATTTCTGAAGACGATCCCCACTGCCGGCCTGCAGCCCGACCTTGTCCAGGCCCGCAAATGGTATGAAAGGGCCGCGGTAATGGGCAACCCCGCCGCTGCCCTCCGCTTCGGGGAGCTTTACCCCCGCTGAGGGGCATCATAGACGCGGACAGGACGTAAGATCGCGTAACGAATAAAGGGAATCTCCCCTCACCCTGCCCCTCTCCCACGCAAGCTCGCCTTGGCGAGCTTGCNNTCCATATCCGCAAGCGGATATGGATGGGAAAGGGAACGCCAGAAATCTCGCTGCGGCTGATTCAGGGGCTCCTTCTCCCATGGGGAGAAGGCCAGGATGACGGGAGATTCCCTCAGTTCAGCGCACCACCCAACGGCGGGTTAGCGCCCTCTGTGACACCAATACCGGACGCTGGCCCTATTATTTCGCCTCCACCGGCATCGTCTTTTCAATGGTGTTGCCCGTCGGGGGATCGATCGTCGCGAAGGCGAGCCCCGCCTTTTTCCAGGCGCCCAGGCCGCCGTCGATATGAAGCACCTCGGCAATACCGGCCGCGATGCACTTCTTCGCCGCCGCCGTCGAGCGCATGCCCGTACCGCAATGGAACACCACGGGTTTGCCATTCTGCGCTGGCAGCTTGGCGGGATTGAACGACGACAAGGGGAACAGCATCGCGCCTGGGATGTGCTCGAAGGCGTATTCGACGGGCGTCCGCACGTCTACGATAACGATTTCATTGACATCGAAACGCTCTTTGACCTCATGCGGGGTGAGGCTCACAAGCATGCCAGTTTCCAGAATTTCCTGCTTTGCCATGATATACGCCTTTCACAATTTGGCCCAGGAACAGACCTTCGCTTATTGGGCTGCGCTGCGGGATTTTCACCAGGGTGACCGGGCTTCCGAAAAGTATTGCGCAATTCGCCGGCCAAGCGGTGGATCGCACCAGCAGGCTGAAGGCTGGATTGCCCACCATCGCGCGCATCGAACGGTAACGAAGTGTAGCTGGGGAGGATTATCCTCAGCGAGCTGAGTAATCCTTACGGATGTGAGAATTAAGGCAAAATTGGATTACGGGGGGGGACTGCGCCCACCTGCCGCACGAAGCCCGTGCGCCATGAAGAAGACGGAGAAGCCCCGCGCTCGGAACATCGCATTGCCCCGCGTCACAGCTTAATAAAGCGTTATTCTGCCCTGCGGCCCGATTATGGTAAATACGCGTAAGGTAAACGCACGCTCCCATTCGTCATTTTTGCAGCATTTCCGCGAATTTTTCCGGTTTTTTGCCCGATTTCCGCGTTTCAAAAGTACCGTTAAATATACGCACAACTTGCCNNNNGTTAACGCCGTGTTACTCGAAGAACAGCGTCGAGACGGACTTTTCGCCCGAGGTCCGCAGGATCGCCTCGCCGATCAGGCCTGCGAGCGAGAGCACCTCGATATTGGCGGCGACCCGCACGGCCTCTGTCGGCACGATGGTATCGGTGATGAGAAGTTTCTCGATCTTGGACGCCATGATCTTGGCGACGGCGCCGCCCGAGAGCACACCGTGGGTGATATAGGCCACCACCGATTTGGCCCCGCGCTCCGCCAACGCCGCGGCGGCGTTACAGAGCGTGCCGCCGGAGTCGATGATATCGTCGATCATGATGCAGTCGCGGCCGGCGACGTTGCCGATCACGTTCATGACCTCGGATTCGCCTGGGCGGTCGCGGCGCTTATCGATAATGGCGAGCGGCGCGTCGATGCGGCTGGCGAGCCCGCGCGCGCGCACCACGCCACCTACGTCCGGCGAGACCACGGTAATGTTGCCATTCGTGAACCGCGAGCGGATGTCGCGCACCATCACAGGCGCCGCATAGAGGTTGTCGGTCGGGATATCGAAGAAGCCCTGGATTTGCCCGGCGTGCAGGTCCACGGTCAGCACACGGTCCACACCTGCATGCGTGATCAGATTGGCCACGAGCTTAGCCGAGATCGGCGTCCGCGGCATCGTCTTGCGATCCTGGCGCGCATAGCCGAAATAGGGGATTACCGCCGTGATGCGCCGCGCGGAGGCCCGCCTCAACGCGTCGATCAGGATCAGCAGCTCCATCAGATTGTCGTTAGCCGGATAGGACGTCGACTGGATGACGAAGATGTCTTCGCCCCGGACGTTCTCCTGCACCTCGACAAAGATTTCCATGTCCGCAAACCGCCGGACAATGCATTGCGTGAGCGGCGTTTTCAGATAGGCGGCGATGGCGTGAGCCAGCGGGCGATTGCTATTGCCGGCGACCAGCTTCATGACTCGTGACAGTCCATGTGTCTATTGCGGTAGGAAAAAACGGTACGAGCGCGCTTCTAACAGCGCGCCCGTCATATGTAAACCCGCGAATGTAAGTGCAAGGCAGCGATTTCCGCCGCGCTTGGGCATCGTTAACCGGCCGAACCGTTTGCGCCCTGCTGGGCCTGGCCCGCCGCAGGTTGCTGCAGTAGCTTCGAAACCTCCGAGGCAGCGGCACCAGCCGCCTGATCGGCAACCTCGCCCCAGGTGCCGTCCAGGCTCCCCGCGACGATCTTGTTGTTCTGCACGACCGTCTTTTCCATCTGGCGGCCCGTCGGATCGATCACAGCCCAACGGATGGTGATCGTCTGCTGGCCATTCGCCGAGGCGCTAAGCTCGACCTGCCCCTGAATCTTGTAGGCTCCAGCCTTCGAGGCCGCCACAAGCTTGATCCCCTGCTGCTTCAGAGCGCGCTTCATGGCTTCGGAAAGCGCTGTCTTGCCATCGCCAGGCGCACCGGAGACCGCCGGAACGACCGCGACGACATCGGACGGGCTCGCAGCCGCCTTCGGCTTGCCCTGCGTGGGAACCTCAACCGCGGAGGCAAGGGAGGCCGTCTCCTGCGTGGCGGCAGGCTGGGCCGGCGCGGGCTTTGGCGCGGATTTCGCCGCGACCTTTGCAGGCGCCGCTGCTGGTGTGGCGCTTGCCACCGGGATCGGCGCAGGCACTGGATTGTCGAGCCAAGCTGTCACTACGGTCGCCGATTTGGCTGCCACTTGCTGCAGGCCTTCCTCGGTGACGTGGTTCCAGGAATCGCCGCCATGCTTCGGCGAAACGCCCTCTTCGCCACCCATGTTGCGAACCTTGTTACCGGCCTTGTCGGTAACGTCGAACATGTAAGCGACCTTGGTCCCATGCTTGGCATCGGATTTCGCATGGTACACGGGCTTGATGACATATTGCGCATCCTTGGCGTCAACGACCTGTACGCCTTTGACCTTGAGGGATGCGGTTAACTGTTCGTTAACTTTGCTTGCGTATTTCTGCGGCAGGCCCTCTGCTGGCGAAAGGGCAACGGCCGGTTTGGCCTTCAGGCTTGCGTCGGCGCTATCGCCCAGTTGAAAGAGGCTTCCCCCGCAGCCGGCGAGACCGGCTAACATAAGCGCCCCAGTCAAGAACGACGCGGCACGATGAGCTGCGCCCTGCGCGGCCGGCTTTATCTCGCGCGTCACTTGTCCACTCCTTGCTTTTTCGGTTTAGCACGGCGGTACTCCTGACACTAACAACCGGCACAACTCCCCCCGCCGAATCTCGTAACGTTTGGAATCTAACCATAGTGCTTGATCGCGTCCAGCAGGCGACGCTTTCAACAGGGCTGTGTGAGCAAAATTCTGCCCAAATTGGCCCTGTCAGCCGGGGTTATCCACATTATCGGAGCATGATTGCGGAAATTTGGCGGCCATAATCGGCCTCGAACCTATGCACGGAGCGCCGGTAGCTAAACAAAACTGATTCGTTTTTGCAGGTGCACGTGCCGATGTCATGGATATTGGCGACACCTTTATTCAATAGCCGCTCGCGCACATAGGCGGGCAGGTTGAAGTGCGGCCTGCCGCTGCCGCCTTGTACAAAGTAGCGCTCGTTGGCCTCCGCATCGGCAACGAATGCCGCCTTGAATTCCGGGCTGACCTCATAGGCGGCCTGGGATATCGCAGGGCCGATGGCGGCGGAGATGCGCTCCGGCCGGGCGCCGAGGCTTTCCATGGCCTCGATTGCCCTGTCTGCGATGCCCGCCTTGGCACCCTTCCAGCCCGCATGAGCCGCGGCGATCACGCCCGCCTCCCAGTCGGCCAGCAGTATCGGCGCGCAATCCGCGGTGAGCACGGAGATGGCAAGCCCGCGGACATTCGTGACCACGGCGTCGGCCTCCAGGGCTTCGCCCGGCTTCCACGGAGCGGCGATAATCAGCGCCCTTGCCGAGTGCACCTGCTTCGGGCCGGTCAGCATTGCCAGCTCCGTGCCGAGCTTCGCCGCCACCCGTGCCCGGTTCTCCTCGACGCGGTCCCGTTCGTCGGCGGAGCCGCGGCCGCAGTTCAGCGACGCGTAAATGCCTTCCGACACGCCGCCGGTGCGCATAAAAAAGCCGTGCGCGATGCCGTCTGCCCTAAGATTGTCCGCCGCAAAAAATGCCGCCTCGCCCGCGCTGCGTTCTTTCTCCATGAACTCCTCGCTCCCTCAAAAGCTGCTTACTAAAATGGCGGCAGCGGGCCGGGAATGCCACCCGTCAGAACAACGGCCTTGAAAAGCATGCCCATCTGGCCGGGACTGACAAGCCTGGAAATGCGGCTTTGTATTTCGGCCGCCTGCTCAGGCGAAGCGCGGCGCAGGAGCTGCCGCGCCCTGGTCTCAAGCCCAAGCCGCAGCAGCCATTCGCCCATGGGCATGGGGCCGGATGCGGCAAGGCCNNGGAGCTTCGAACAGGCCCGCGAAGCGGTGCTGCCTGACCGCCTGTACGGTGTCGCCGTGAGCGGGCTGCGAATAGCCGTAGTCTATAATGAGGGCGGCAAGTGGCGCATCGGCCGCACGCGCCGCGAAGCTTCGAAGGACGCGGGCGGTTCCGGGTCTCGTCTCGAAGATGGCGCCATCTTCGAAGTCCCCCCTCGTCCTGTCCTTCTCCCCGAGAGGAGAAGGGACGCCAGAATTCCCGCCGAGGGTAGTTCGGGGGGCCTCTCTCCCCTCGGGGAGAGAGACAGAGTGAGGAGGGGCTTCCACCCCATCCGGGCTTAGCGCGAACTCAAAGCCACCATTCTTCAACGTCACCATCCGCTCGCGCCAAAGCTGCGCGGCTTCATCGAACGCGAACTGCCGCACGGGCAGGCAGTCGAAAAACTCGTTCGCGATCGCGATGGCCGGTCCCGCCGGAACCTCCTCGATGCGCTCATGCCAGCAAACGGGGCAGGACACCCCCGCAAGGGCGGCCTCTTGCGCGGCCCGCAGCGGTTCCGAAGTCTCGACGAGGTGAACCGTCGCGCATTGCAGGAATGCGGGGAGCACCCGGAGCGCGCGCAGAGCATCCGCCATGAGCGTTCCGCGCCCTGGGCCAAGCTCGATCAGGCGCACCGTCCCCGGCTGCCCCATCAGCCGCCAGGTCTCGCCCGCCCAAAGGCCGGTCAGCTCGCCAAACACCTGCGATATTTCCGGCGCGGTTATGAAATCGCCACTGCGGCCGAGCGGGTCTCTCTTCTTATAATAGCCGTGCGCCGGATCGTAGAGACACGCTTCCATATAATCGTGCAGCGTCACCGGCCCTTCCGCGGCGATCCTGACCGCGAGCTTCCGGGCGAGCGGCGTCAATGCGGCGTCTGTTGCGTTCGGGGAGGACATCATCCGCCAAGATAGTTCTTGGAGTAGCGGTATGCCAAGGTCCGCGCCAGGCCAGCCGCGCCGGGGAAAAGGTTCGCGCGCGTGATGCCGATATCGTGCAGCTCCTTCATGATGGCTTTCTTGCCAGCGGTCTCGATCTGGATGGCCGTAAGAAAGAGGTCGGCGCGCTTCATGAAGAAGATGAGCTTGTCGAGCGGCGTCGCATCCTTGCCGTGCACCGTCCAGAAGATATTCTGCACGTTGTAGGCGCGGCTGGAGCGCATCGGCCGGAACGCCATGGGCAGCGTGGCTTCCGGCAGTGCGGGCGCATCGAGCGCATCGAGCTTAACGGCGTATCCTTTGAAATAGGCGCTATCCACCGGCGGCACGAACAGGAGATCGGCGGTGTGCTCGTTCATGATCCAGGGGTTGAGCACCCAGACGCGGGCATCCTCCCCGCCCAGGCTCTCAACCGCCGTGAACAGCGCAACCAGCGGATTCGCGGACCATTCGATGATGCGCGAGGGAATGCCCGCCGAATGAGCGTTCACAAGGAGTTGCCAATCGGCGAGCGCGCCCGTGGGTGCGAATTCCGCGCTCATCTGCCGCCAGTCGCGCAGAACCTCGCGTTCGTGCTCCGGCCTGATGCCCGACTTGTAGAAGGATGGGACGAGATCGCCCTTGAAATCGGGTTGGCCCAGATACCAGGGCGTGGCGGGCGTCGCGTGCAGCCCGAGCTTGTTCTTCGGGTCCGCGACGGCGGCGAGAAACCCAGCAACCGAGGCTGCGCCCGCCATGGCAGCCTACGCTTTCGCCGGAGCCGCGGCCCCGGCTTTTTCAGTTTCCACGGACACCCTTCTCACCGCGGTTGCCGCCAGATAGGCGCCGTAAACGATCATCGGCAGAGAATAGATCATCCCCACCGATAAATAGTGCGCCTCGAACCAATCGGTCTTGTCCGGCTCCTTGAAATACTCGGCGAAGATGCGGAACGCGCCGTAGGCCATCAGGAAAACGCCTGTCGTGAGCCCAGGCGAGAGAAACGAGCGGCGGTTGTGCGTGAAGAAGCGCAGCAGGAAGAACAGGGCCACACCTTCAAGCAGCGCTTCATATATCTGCGTGGGATGGCGCGGCCCCAGCGCATGATGGGCCCTCGCCAGTACGGCAGAGGGAAATTCAACCGCCCACGGCACATCCGTCAGCCGGCCGTACATCTCTACATTGATGAAATTGGCGAGCCGGCCGAAGAACAAGCCGAAGGGAACCACCGCGGCCGACAAGTCCATGAGCACGCGCACGGGTACGCCCTGGCGGCGTGCGAACAGCAGGACCGCGAGCCCCACACCCAAAAGCCCACCATGGAACGCCATGCCGCCTTCCCAAATCTGGAAAAACATAAGCGGGTTCTTGAGCAGCGCGAACGGCTCGTAAAACAGGAAAAAGCCGATCCTGCCGCCAAGCACGGTGCCAACCGTCGCCCAGAAAAGAAAATCGTCCACCTGAATGGGCTGCATCGGCCCGCGCCCGCCCCAAAGCCGCTGCTCCTGGCAAAGCCGACGCATGTAGTACCAGCCGAGCAGCAGCCCGGCCGTGTAGGCGAGCCCGTACCAGCGTATCCCGAACTGGCCGTAGATATGGATCGCCACCGGATCGCCGAAGGGGAACGCTATCGCCATCTGGTCCATGAAAAGCCTCGAACGCCGCCGCCCTGCGCGCTTGTCTTAGCAGGGGCAGCCCCCGCGCCAAAGCAAAAGATCGGCCCCCGCCCCGTAGTTGTCCAGCTCAATCCCGTTATCCAAAGAGTGATTGAGAAATGCGTTGGCAAACTGAGAAAATAAGGTACTCTTTAAGTAGAAAGAGTAGGTTCCGCATCGGCGTCCACGGCTAGCCGGGGAGAGAATATGAGGTTTTTTCCTCTCGCGTTCGCGTTTCCGGTCATAGTCTGTTTCAACCAAGCTTCGGCGCAGGCGCCCGATTTTTTTCACCAGAGGATCGATACAGTCGCGAGCAGGTTCGCGTCGTTAAATATTCCTGACCTGGAGAAAATTCAACTGCCGCAAGCACAGGCCGACGGCTTATTTATCTTTATATATGTCTGGCTTCCGAAAACCCACAGGCCGACCAAGGATTCGTTCGAAGCGAATGTCGGCGACTATTTCGATGTGTTGGGAGCGCAGTACGGTGTCTACGCCGGCTGGTGCCATGCCAAGAAGCCGGAGACCCACATCCACAAGGCAGCAACTGGCGAGGTCGGCGTGATGCGCATCTGGGCGCTCGGCTATTATGGACGCGCGCCGCGTAAGAAATGCGGCGGCGGGTTGCCAGGCGCCGCGGGCCGGCTCGGCCAGACCCAGGTGTACAAGGACCCAAGCTCCGGCCTTCTGACTATGGTGCGCTCGGGGCATCCAACACGTTTTCCAGCCGTCGGGGAAAAGGTTCAGTAGACACTCAAGACCCCCTCATCCTGTCCTTCTCCCCCAAGGAGAGAAGGTACGCCAGAACGTTCCGCAGCGATAGTTCTGGGGTCCTCTCTCCCATCCGCATCCGCTAGCGGATGTGGAAACTTGGGAATGCAAGCTCGCCAAGGCGAGCTTGCGGGGAGAGAGACAGAGTGAGGGGGTCTTAAGTTGCGTCGTCCAGCACTTTTCGCGCGAGCAGATCGGGGCGGCGCCCGGCGGTGATGCGTTCGGATTGCTCGCGGCGCCAGCGTGCGATGCGGGCATGGTCACCCGATAACAGCGCGTCAGGGATTTCGAGGCCCTCCCAGATGCGAGGGCGCGTGTAATGCGGGTATTCGAGCAGGCCGTTTTCGAAGCTTTCCTCGGCCAAGGATTCCTCAGCCCCGATAACGCCGGGCAAGAGCCGCACGCAGGCGTCGATCAGGATCATCGCGGCCAGCTCGCCGCCTGAAAGCACGTAGTCGCCCGCCGAAATCTCTTCGAGTTGGCGGGCGTCGATCGCGCGCTGGTCGAGGCCTTCGAAGCGCCCGCAGAACAGGATGACGCCAGGGCCGGCAGCGAGGCTGCGCACCCGCTCCTGGGTTAGCGGCTTGCCGCGCGGCGAAAGATAGATGCGCGGGGCATCGGGAAACGCGGCGATAGCAGCGTCGATGGCGGAGGCAGCCACATCCGCGCGCATGACCATGCCCGCGCCGCCGCCTGCCGGCGTATCGTCGACGGAGCGGTGCTTGTCCTTGGCGAAATCGCGGATTTGCAGGACTGGCAGGCGCCAAAGCCCATCCTCAAGCGCGCGGCCGGAGAGGCTCAAGCCCAACGGCCCGGGAAACATTTCGGGAAAAAGCGTGAGAACGGTTGCCTGCCAGGGTGCCATGGCCTTCACATAGAGCGAGCAGCGGCGATTGACCAGCGATGTCTGCTCTTCTCAAACGTCGAAGGCTTGCAGCCACGCCTCGGGGGCGGCATTTTCGGCAAGGCGAAGGAAGCCGATGGAAATGGGCAGCGAAAAGCGTCGCGGACCGGCGCTGCCGGGATTGACATAAAGCACGCCGCCGCGGGTCTCGATGAACGGATGGTGCGTGTGACCGGAGACGATCACGGAGACATTCGCCTGGGCCGGCCGGGTCGCAAGCTCTTCGATAATATGCAGCATGTGCACGGCATGGCCTGCGATCTTCGTGCTGGCTGTCCATGGCAGATGCTGCGCCCAGCCGCCCATGTCGTTGTTGCCGCGAACGGCTATGACGGGAGCGATGGTGGAAAGAGCGTCCAGAACCTCCGGCTTCCCGATATCGCCCGCGTGCAAGATACTGCAGACGCCGGCGAGCGCCGTGGCCACTTGGGGTCTCACAAGCCCATGCGTATCGGAGATTAGCCCGATGAGCGTCATTCCGCTTCCGTCCCGGTTTATTATTTTTCGTAATTGGGTATTACGATTGTAATCCGTTTCGCCTCAATATCAACTTTGGGTACATAGGCGCTTTCGAACGGGATCAACTGGGTCTGCCGCCCGCCAAGCTGACGCAGCTCAAGCATATCGCCCGCGCCGAAATTCTGCACAGACACGACTTCGCCGAGCGGCTCTCCATCCAGAGAAACCGCGGAAAGCCCAATTAAATCAGAGTGATAAAATTCATCTTCATCCGCCGGCGGCAGGACGGAGCGGGGCACGAAAAGATCCGTCCCGCGCAAGGCCTCGGCGGCATTCCGGTCCGCGACGCCGCGCAGGCGCGCGATGACCGAGCTGCCGCCTCCGTGGCGAAGTGACGCGATCTCGAATGTGACCGAGCCGTCCGCGCTCGCAAGCGGGCCATAGGCCGCGACATCGTCCGGCTCAGCGGTAAATGTCGCGATCTTGACCTCGCCTTTGAGCCCGTGCGCACCCGTGATGCGGCCAAGCAGGACGCGCTCATCGCTATCGTTGGGCGGCACGGACATGCGCTACCAGGCTTACGCCGCCTCGCCGCTGGCGGCTTCGGCCTTCTTGGCCTTCTCCTCGGCGCGCTCCTGAGCCTTCTTGCCGGGCTCGGCCTTCTTCGGATTACTGCGGGCCGGGCGCGTGGCGAGGCCGCGGGCGTCGAGGAAGCGGAGCACGCGGTCCGTGGGCTGCGCGCCGACCGAGAGCCAGTGCTTGACGCGGTCTTCGAGCAGCGTGATGCGTTCCGCATGATCGCGCGGCAGGAGCGGGTTGTAGGTGCCGAGCTTCTCGATAAAGCGGCCATCGCGGGGTGCGGTGGCTTCGGCGACGACGATGCGGTAGTAGGGGCGCTTTTTGGCTCCGCCCCGTGCAAGCCTGATTTTCAGAGACATGCTCTTTTCCTTGAGTAGATTGATGGTGTGTGGACGATAAAAGTTCCTAATAATATTTCTTGAAGACCATGAATGCGAAGGCCAAGCCCGCCGCGAACTGGATCAAGAAAAGCGCCTGAAAAATCCTGCCCGTGCCCCTCGCCCGGCCTTGCTTGCAGAGTTTCCGGTAGAAATTCTCCCAACCAAGACCGTCCGCAGCCACGCTATTCTCGATAGTAAATAAGTATTCGTAAATAATAGACGACCTCCAAAGCAAGAAACGATAAAACGAATAAGCAAACGCCGTAAGTAGTATCGGTATAACCGCTGCAATCTGAAGGACTACCGGCGAAAATACCTCCTTATTCGTTTGCGCAACCCAGGCCATGATGAACCCGTTCGCAATCAAAGCGTAAACCGAGAGTTGAAAGGCCAGCCGGAAGTTTTGTCCAATCTCGGAATAAAGCTGGCCCCACTCGGCGGTATGGAAATCCGCGTCCCGCTCAGGGGAAATCTTAATCGTCTCAGTCACTGCGAGTTTCTCCCTCCGTAGGCACGATCACCCCCTGTGCGATCAATTCCTGCCGGCGCCGCTCATCGGCCGCGGCAAGCCGCTTGGCCAGCTGCGGGATGAAGTGAATCCCCAAGCCGAACAAAACCATCGGCAGACTTATCAGATACACCCACCACGGAACCGACATCTTGCCCTCGCCAACGCTGCGGCCCCAATCATCACTTCTTCTTACC
>PMBZ01000137.1 GCA_003153975.1 Hyphomicrobiales bacterium | reverse complement strand
ACGGTCAGAGGCTGGCGCAAGCTCTATGACGAGCGCGGGATCGCGGGCCTGGAACAATTCGATGCCGGAGGCAGTTCGAGCCGTCTCGCAACGGCACAGGAAGAGGCGCTGAAGGCCTACGTTGCCCAGGCCTTGCCCCGCAGCACGCGCGAAATTGGAGCGTTTATCGAGCGGGAATTCGGCATCGTTTACGAAAGCCGTTCGGGATTGATTGCCTTGCTGCACCGCCTGGGCTTGGAATACCACAAGCCGGAAGTCATCGGCCGCAAGCTCGAACAGATTAAGTCAACGGCTTGCCCAATTAAGGCATCCGGTTCTTACCTCGGGTGTTTGGCGGCGAAGCGCGCAGTTGGCCAGGGATGAAGGATTTTCGGTGTCGGGAGGAAGTCTTTGGCCAGCTTCTCCATCCTGGTCCAGGGTGTCCTGTCCTTCTGGCTCCGCCGCCGGAGCGTTCGCAGTTATAGCCGGACAGTTTGATACCTGAACATGCTGAGCGCCGCAAAGTTGGTGGGCACGGCGTGGTAGGCGAAGAAGCCTCTGATAACCTGCGCCAGCCAGCTCCCCTGCTCGGGGATCGGCCGATGCATCCGCCGTCTCAACGCCTCCTTGATCTCCCGGAGCTTGACCCTCACGCGGTCCCGCCGGCTCTTCCGCTTCAGCAGAAAATAACCCCGGCGGCTGCGGCCGCAGATGAAGGTGAACCCCAGGAAATTGAAGGTTTCCGGTTTGCCGAGCCCGTTCCGCTCGCGCCGGACCGCCGCATGGCGGCCAAACTCGATCAGGCGGGTCTTGTCCGGATGGAGCGACAGTGCGAACTCCTCGAACCTCGCACGCATCGCATCGAGAAAGCGATGAGCATCGCCGGTGGCCTCTTGCCGTCGCCAGCGTTCGGCCCACAGGTCGAAGACGTAGTGCAGGTAGATAGCGTTCGCCATTGTGTTGCGGGATATTTGCGGACAACGAAAACCCAGATGGTAAAGCTTGGCGAGCCCCGCCTCAAAATGCGACTTTCATGCGTGATGCGAGGCGCATATTTAAAACAATTGCGCGATGTTCTGTATATGTTCCTGGGTCCGACAGGCTGCTAGTGGGCTCCCATGCCAAATTAAAAATTGCGGGTGGCTAAAGAGCCGCATACATATGGATGAGAAGACGGTTCGCTCCGTTCCAATGGCAGTTCACCGGATGCAATGTAGAAGGCAGCTTTGAGATGAAGGTTTTGGTCACAGGTTCGGCGGGCTTCATCGGCTTTCATGCCGCCAAGGCTCTGCTGCGGCGTGGCGACGCGGTGGTGGGCTTCGACGTGGTCAATTCCTATTACGACCCAACGCTTAAAGAGGCGCGGCTCCGGCTCTTGGAACAGACGGCCAGGGAGAGGAACGTAGCCTACAGCTTCGTCCGGGCGAACCTCGCCGATAGCGCAGCGGTCAATGCCTGCTTCGCGGAACACCGCTTCGACCGGGTCATTCACCTCGCGGCCCAGCCCGGCGTCCGCCACAGCATCGACCACCCCCACGACTATGTGCAGTCCAATCTCGTCGCCTTCACCAACATCCTGGAGGCTTGCCGGCATAACCGGGTGCCGCACCTGACCTACGCCTCGACCTCAAGCATTTACGGCGCCAACACGCGGATGCCGTTTTCCGAGCACCACGGCGTCAACCATCCCCTGCAGTTCTACGCCGCGACAAAGCGCGCAAACGAGTTGATGGCGCACGCTTACAGCCACATGTTCCGGCTGCCCACGACGGCCTTGCGCTTCTTCACCGTCTATGGACCATGGGGACGGCCCGACATGGCGCTGTCCCAGTTCACGAAAAACATCCTGGAGGGCAAGCCCATCAAGGTGTTCAACCACGGCAAGCACACGCGCGATTTCACCTACATCGACGACATTGCCGAAGGCGTGCTCAGGACGAGCGACCGCATCGCCGAGCCCGATGCTGCCTGGCGGTCCGATGCCCCCGATCCCGCAACGTCGAACGCGCCTTTCCGGATCTTCAACATCGGTAACAATTCACCCGTCACGCTTCAAACCTACATCGAGGCCATAGAGCAAACGCTTGGCCGCAAAGCGGAGCGGGAGCTGCTTCCGCTGCAAAAGGGCGATGTGCCAGACACCTACGCCGACGTGAGCGAGCTTGAAGCCGCAGTGAGTTACAGGCCCGCGACCCCTGTCGCCACCGGCGTCGCCCGCTTCGTCCAATGGTACCGCGAATATTACGGCGTGTGACCCGGGGTCGCGACTTCGCGTCTGCGCACCCTTTCAAGCCAGCGTAAAGTGCGATGCCCGAAAATAGTTCGAGCAGCAGCCCTCTTCGCGGAGCGGCTGGTATCGATCAGGTTCTCAAAGGAAATATCGGAATCGAGCATAGATATAACCAGTATTGGGCCGGTTCGTCCTCGCCTTCTGGCCATTCGATGACAAGCCATTCCTCCGGCCTGGGCTTGGCTAGCCGGTAATCCTTATCGGCGGGATGCACCGGCAGCCGGGCAAAACGGGATTTCATGGCTTTGTCTACGCCTTCCCGCCAGTTTATTGTCTGCCAATGGGTTTCCTTGAGTATCAGCTCCAGTGCTTTTACCGTAACCGGTTGATGGTCTTCGTCCCGGCGCAAGCGTGCTGGGGGCCTTCCTTTGCCTGACCATTCCTTGGGTGGCGCCGGCCCTGTCCCTGGCGCCCAAACGCTTGCCCCAGAGTCGATGCCCATGGCATAGGACAGTCCCAATTCAGTCAGGGCATCGCGGAATCCGGTGTCAGCCCCATAAACGTCAGCCAATTTCAGCAGCCTGTACGGCATAGGTAGTGTCTTGAGTGAGAGGTATGCGAGCCAGTCGATCATGGTTTCAAGGCGGCATCTGCGGTTGAAACGGTATTCGAATTCGGCGAGGTATCGCGGCACATGTTTGGCCCGCACGGCTCTGTAGGTTCCCACCATTGCGGCCTTGATGTTGCCAAGGACGGTGTTAACCGATTTGAACCGCGGGTTTTTGGCCGCTTTCGCTCCGCTGCCGGTTTTGACTGGAGCATGGGTGCATCCTGTCCCAGTGACGGCGGCGAAGTAGGCAAGCGCATCGGAGACGACGCTCGCCCCTGGCGCAAGCGCTGCGTCCGCGAGTTTGACGATCGCAGTTTTGCGGAAGCCAACAACGCGGCGAAGGATGATTTGATCCGGCTTGCCATCGCTAGTCACCGCCACGGCGGCCACGAAAGGCGTCTTTCCCGCGGCGCCGCGCCCGCATTTTCCGGAGCGGGCGCCGCCGATATATGCATCGTCCATTTGCACGTCTCCTTTCAAGCGCTTGGTCCCATTGTGCTCGATCATGACTTGCGCGAGCTTGTGCTTGAGGGTCCAGGCGGTTGTCTGGGTGACGCCGAGCCGCCGCCCGAGCTCGATGCTGGAAATGCCTTTCTTCGATTGCGTAAGTGGGGTATCCAGCTAAATGCTGTGACTAGCATCTCCATGGGTGCAAAGGCACAGAAATATCCAGCGAAGCAGGCGCTTTATTGTGCAGCATGGCCGGCACCGCGAACTCCTACCCTTCATCTTTGGGCTTGGGGTTGGCCACGAGTTCACGGAAGGACATAGGATGCATGGCAACGCACTGTTCGATCAACCTGTAGAAGAGCATGCCGCGATGCGCGGACTTGCGGCGGTTGAACCTGAACGCGAATTCGTCCAAATAAGCCTGCAGGTGGTCTTCTTCGAAGGATCCCTGATGTGTCCCCATCAGCCAGCGCTTCACTAGCGCGGCGACACGGTGTACGCCCGGCAAAACCTCGTTGGCTTCTTTCCCTGAGCCCTTGATGGACGTTCCCTGGTGGATGTATTCGTCTTTGGCGGCGCCGGGATAGGATGTAAGCCGGTCGGTGTAGATCGTAGAGCCTGGTTTGATGTGCTTCTGAATAAATGCCTTGAGCGTTTCAGTTTCGGCGTTGGGGATAATCTGCAAGCGGCAGCGCCCAAAGCCTTTGGGAGAGAGCAATTCCACGGCGGCCGCCACCAGCACTTTGCCTTCGGCCCCGCGCCCGCGCTTGCCGTGCCTCACGCCTCCGAAGACAGTTTCATCCACTTCGACGTGCCCGGACAACATGTCGTGCCCGGCGTGGCTGACTGCGCACCGGAAACGGTGCAACATCGCCCACACCGTTTGATAGGAGCCAAACCCGAGAATTCGATGCAGCGTTTTGGCGGAAACGCCGTTTTTAGCGGACGTTACATGCCAAGCGGCGGCGAACCAGACGGTTAAAGGCGTTCTGGTATGGTGAAAAATGGTGCCAGCTGTGGCAGATATGCGACTAACACACGCCTTACACCACCACCGTCCGCCTTTCATGCGCCACGCCGTGGTGCCGCTACAATCGAGGCAAACAAAGCCATGTGGCCAGCGAATCCAATCAAGGTAGTCAAGACAGGCAGCATCATCTGGAAACCACGCCATAAACTCGGCGTAGTTGCGAGGGTAATCAACCCCAGCTCGGGGTGACTTTGATCACGCTTGCTGCGGTATATTTGATTCCATTACATAATTCTAACATCACAGCGTTTAGCTGGATACCCCACTTGCGTAATGAGATACATGGCCTTGAACCAGAGGCGCAACGGCAATCTGCTGGACGCGAAGACCGTTCCGGCCTTGACCGATGTCTGCTTGCGGCAGGCATTGCATTGGTACAAAGACCGGGCGCCACGCTTGACGATGCAGTGCTTCCGGCCGCCGCAGTCTGGACACTCGAAACCTTCGGGCCAATGCCACCGCGCGAGCGCGGCGTGGCAAAGCGGTTCGGTCCCGTACAAATTCATCGAACTGGACCTCGCTCATGCCCTTCTGAAATTGAACTTTGTTGCGCGCCATGGGAGACCCCGTTGCAAATCGATATGTTCCTGATTTGCTCCAAGCCGGAATTCAGGCTGACGCAACCGCGTAATCAGGAAGCGCACTGGGAGATATCGCTGGGATTTCTGCCGGACAGAGCGGCGAGGTGCTGGCGCAGATCGGCGGCGCGGAAGCCATTGCCCTGGAGCCGGAAGAGAATGACGGCCTGCCAGATGAACTGGATGCGCGGCTCGGCGAAGCGCAGCCCTGAGGAACGCTGACCGCTTTGTTCGATCGGGCCATTGATTTTCCGAAAGCTATCCTCGGCGAGGATGCAGTCGTGGCTGTGCCGCTCGGCTTCCAGAAGGCGGCGGTTGACCGCAAAGCCAATCTCGCGAAGCTTGGGCAGATTGTGCAGCCGCTTGCCGATCCCGAAATCCCTCGTGTTGTTGATGGTGGTTTCGGTCCGCAGTGCGCTTTGCTCTTTCCTAGCAGCGCACTACCGCACGGCGCGCTTGTATGGGGATTTTTTTGTCAAGGTCTCAATTCAAACTCCCCAGTATTTTTGTTTTTTGTTGTCTGTTGTTTTTGCTGCGTTGGAGGAAGCGCCGGACTTCGTGACAATCAAAGGGGGGGGCCCGCCAGCGTTCGCGGTGCCTGGCCGCGATACAACCTTGTATTCGGCAGTCCCTTGCGAGACCCACCATGATGCAGTCATTCGCATCGTGAGCGAGGTTCCTCGGAGGCGGCCCCATTTCTACTTGCCGGCGTTTGAAGCGTAAGCGAGCACTGAGGGCCGCCTTGTCCAGAGCGAAGCTCCGGACGATGCTTACCGTCCATAACCACGTAGATAAGGACGTTAGGCCGCATGCGGCTGGAGGTGATTTCGACGGTTGAACGGCGGCGCCAGTGGAGCGCGGCGGAGAAGGTGCGCATCCTGAACGAGGTGTCACAGCCGGGCGCGAACGTGTCCGCTGTGGCGGGAGCACACGGGATATGCCGCAGCCTTATTTACCTCTGGCCGCAGGCAGGTCCGGAACGGCGCCATCCCAGGAGTGGCGGTGAACCGCCTGGATGAATGCCTTGCTCGTTGAGGATGCTGGCGACTTCAGAATAGATGTGATCGTCGAGGAGCTTATCGACGAGTTCGACCACATTGAGCGGGGTTTTCACCTGTTGTGCGGAGGACTTGGGATTTTCCGCCGTCAACGTCTCGGTCCTGCCGCCCTTGAACCGGACATGGATTTTGGCCGTTCCTTCTTCCGGAAGCTTGACGAGCGTGACATCCTCTATGACGTAAGCAAGCAGCCGCTTGCGCTCGCGGTTCGGCAGGCTCCGGTCGCGCCAGAGCGTTTTGAAGTCGGCGGTCATGGCGACAAGCCGGTCGCGGATTGCATCGTCGAAGGCAAGACGGTCCTCCTGCTGGCCGCGCTCCCTTTCTTCCTGCGCCTTGGCCAAGGCGCGCAGCTTGTCATTCCATTCGCGTTCGAGCGTGCCGGCGACAAGACGGTTATTCGGATCAACGAGCATAAACCGCCGCTGTGCGAGATCGGCGTCGATCTGAGCGCGTTCAACGGCGCGGCGGCGCAGGCGATCGGCTTCGTCGCACTGGGCTTCAATTTCTTTCCGGATCTCCAGCGCCAGCTCGACCGCGGCGGGCGTCATCATGGCGGCGACCAACTCGCCAACCGCTTCGTCTATGGGGGCGGCGGCAATGGACTGGCAGTTTGGCTCCCCCAGAGTGCCATGGGCGCGGTCGCAGACATACCACGCCTCCATCCTTTCGCGCCGCGCGGCATACCGGACGCGGAGATGGCTGCGCCTTTTGCCCCATCCTTTCACCAGCGCAGATCGCCAAGCTGGTTACCGGTACGATCTCTCCATCCTGCAGGCCGAGTTCTCAACAACCCAGGTTCTTGACCGGCCGGTCCATGGCCGCATTTTCTTCGAGCAGGTGATCCGCGAGAACCTGGACATCGGCCGTCCTGAGGAAGTGCAGCTCATCTTGCAGCGCCGCATCACACGCAGGACACCCGGGCGCTTCCGCTCCCGCATTGTTACCGAGTGCGTCACGCCAACGCTGAACGTCCATTACAAGAACGCGCGGATCAAACAATACCATAATGCGCTCAAGTAGATGCTACGGGGCGAGCGGCGAACCAGGTAGACATCGTCGCAAACGGCAAAACAACAGCACGGAGTCATCCCCATGGCAAACGCCTTGGCTCTGTTCAACTTGTGCGTAGGT
>PMBZ01000264.1 GCA_003153975.1 Hyphomicrobiales bacterium | reverse complement strand
AGCTGGCCGCCCTTCACATGGCCGACCGAGGCGCCGCAGCAGTTCCAATCCTCGATGGTTTCAAGCTCGATATCGAGCTTGCCGGTGATGGCCTTCAGCGAGCGGTCGAGGTGGATGCCAGCGCCCTGCGAACTGCAGCCAGGATAATAGGTGAACTTGGTTTTGCTGCTCATTTGCCCGCCCTTTCGCGCGCTTCAACCTCGGTGGCCTTGGCGAGAATTGCTCTGAGGCTGCCCGCACCCTTGGAGCGGTGCGGCAAGCCGATGCCCATACGCCCCGTCATCACCATCTTCTGGGCGATGGGGAGATTGGCGAGCGCGCGCATGATGCCTTCCTTGATGCCGTAGGAGAAGAAGTAGAGCATCGTGGCCAGCCGCTCGTCAGTGCGCCCGAACCAGCGGACTGAGAGCCAGAAGGCCTTGGAGAAGCGGGCCGTGGCCTTCTTGGGCGCGTAGCCTTCGCGATGAGCGTGGGCCGCGAGGCTTTGCAGGATGTAGGTGACGGGAACCTGCCTGGGGCAGCGCACCACGCAATTATAGCACTGCGTGCAGTTCCACATCGTGCTCGCGGTGAGCACCTCCTCCTTCATACCGGCGCGGATCATCATGAACAGCTTGCGCGGGCCGTTGTCCATCTCGCCGCCGATGGGGCAGGAGCCGGAGCACATGCCGCACTGCATGCAGAGCGGGAGGCGGTCGGCGCCCTCGACGTTCTTGTAGACCCAGCGCGCGAAGCTGAGGTCGTACTTGCGGGAGGGCGTGGGGATCGATGTTGCGGTCATGGCTTACATCCCCTTGAACGGGTTGGGACCGATGGAATCGATGGTCTCCATGTAGGAGCCGATCAATCCGGGCAGGCGGCTGGCGTCGTTGATGGAGATTTCGTGCGTAACGACGCGCTCCGTCTCCAGCATCATACTTTTGAGCGTCTCGCCGACCTTCATCATGCGCTCCTGCGCCATGGCGCTGCCGCGGACGAAGTGGCACTGGTAGTCGTCGCCCGATTTGCAGCCCATCATCATCACGCCGTCATAGCCGCTCGACAGCGCGTCGCTGACGCAGAGCAGGCTGACCGAGCCCAGGCAGCGCACCGGGATCACGCGGATGTACGGGCTGATGGGCGAGCGCTGGATGCCGGCCATGTCGAGCGCCGGATAGGCGTCGTTCTGGCAGGCGAGCACAAGCACGCGCGGTTTCTCCTCGGTCTCGTCGGGCACCTCGACGGCCTTGATCATCGAGGTCATCATCTCGACCGAGTAGTTGTCGAAGCTGATGGTGCGCACCGGGCAGGCGCCCATGCAGGTGCCGCAGCGGCGGCAGCGCGTGGGGTTGAAGATCGGGTAGCCTTCCGGCGTCTCGTCGATGGCGCCGAACGGGCATTCGACCGTGCAGCGGCGGCACTTGGTGCAGGCGTTGAGGTTGACGCGCGGGAAAGAGAGGTCGCCCGAGCGCGGATGCAGCGCGCGGCCTTCGGTGATGTTGCGGAGCGCCTGGATGGCCTTCAGCACCGCGCCCATCGCGTCCTCGGTGGCCTCGCCCACATCCATCGGCCGCCGGACCGGGCCGCAGGCATAGATGCCGGTGCGGCGCGTCTCGTAGGGGAAGCAGATGAAGTGGCTATCCATGAAGCCGTCGGCCAGGATCGGCAGATGCGGTCCCTGGCGGTATTGCAGGTTCAGGATCGGCTGGCCCTTGTAGGTGACAAGCGGCTGGCCGTTGGCCTTGGCGGGTGCGCCATTGGCATAGCCCGCGACCGGGACCGGCGACAGCGGGTCGATATCGCGGTCTGGCAGCGGCACGTCCTCCGTGCCCGGAACGGCGACGGTTGCGTTCGGCACCATGCCGGTCGCCAGCACTACGAGGTCGAGCCCCGTGAGCTGAATCTCCTCGCGGAGCAGTGCGTCGTCGACCGTAACCGTGAGGTCCTTGCCGACGTTCTTAACCTTGCCCTTGATGAAGATCACGCCCTTGGTCTGGGCCTGGCGGTAGAACTCCTCGGCGACGCCCGGTGTGCGCAGTTCGTCGAAGACGATGTAGACCATCGCCTCGGGATCGTTCTCCACGATCTGCAGCGCCTGCCGGATCGAGGCCGTGCAGCAGGTGGAGGAGCAATAGGGCAGGTGATCGGGATCGCGCGAGCCCGCGCATTGCACGAAGGCGGTAACCTTGGCCGGAAGGCCGTTGGACTTGCGGCGGACCTGCCCCTTGGCGAGCATTTCCTCCAGCGCCACGGATGTAACGACGTCCAGCGATGCGCCGTAGCCAAGATGCGTGAGCTTCGAGGCATCGTAAGGCGTCCAGCCGGTGGCCAGCACGATGGCGCCAACCGTCTCGGCGGCCGCGGCGCCATTCTGGCTCAGCTCGATCTCGAACTTGCCGGGCATCCCCGAGGTCTTCGTAACGCGCGTATCGAGGCGCACCTCGATGCGCGAATCGGCCTCGACGGCGGCAACCAGTTTGGCGATGGGATTGGCTTCCGGCTCGCGGTAGGGCGCGTGGTGCGGAACGAGCTTGGTGAGGTTCAGCGCGTGGCCGCCAAGTTTGCCGGACTGCTCGACCAGCAGCACGGGATAGCCGCACTTCGAGGCCTCGCGCGCGGCCGTGAGGCCGGTCAAGCCACCGCCGACGACCAGAATGCGCTCGTTGAACGGACCCTCGGTGTAGGGCACCGGAACCTTGATCTTGCGCGCCTCGGTGATGGCCATGCGGATGTAGTCGGCCGCCAGCATCTCGGTGTTCTCATCGCCGGCCGGTTGCGTCCACGCCACCTGCTCGCGCAGATTCGCGCGCACCACCTGCACGCCGTCGAAGCGGAACTTATCCTGGTGCATACGCGGCGAGCACGCGGCGATCACCGCCTGGTTCATGGTGCCGGCAGCCGCGTCGTCCCGGATAAGCTTCAGCCCCTCCTCGCCGCAGAGATAATCGTGCTTCTTGCAGAACGGCGCCTTGAATTCCTTCACGGCGACCTTTTCAAGCGCATCGAGCGAGGCCGCTTCGGCAATGCCGCAGCCGCCGCAGAGATAAACGCCGAGCTTCTTTTCGGTAGCGGTCATCAGGCCTGCCCTCCTTGAGCCGTCTGGATGGCCTTGAGCGCCGCCGCGGTGGCGGACTGCACGGACATGGAAACATCGAGCGGGCCGGAAGCGACGCCGGCCGCGAACATGCCGCCCCCTCCGTCCGGTGGCGCCAGGAAGCCGTATTCGTCGGCGCCCTCCATGACCGAAGCGGGCAGCGTTGCCGATTCGGGCTGCATGCCGACGGCCAGCACCACGAGGTCGTAATCGCGGTCGTAAAGCTCGCGGCTGAGCGTATCCTCGCCGTGCAGCACCGGGTTTCCGCCTTCGCCCTCGTAAATCGAGGCCGGCTTCGACTTCACGAAGCGCACCTGCGGATCGGCCTTTACCTTCAGATAAAAGCTTTCGAGTTTATCGTGCGCGCGGAGATCGATGTAGTAGATGTCGACCTGCGCATCCGGGTATTGCGCACGCACATAGGCCGCGTGCTTGAGCGAAGCCAGGCAGCAGATCCGCGAGCAATAGGGCAGGTGGTTGAGGTCGCGGGAGCCCGCGCACTGGATGAGCGCCACGCGCTTGGCTTCCTTGCCGTCGGACGGGCGGACGATCTTGCCGGCGGTCGGGCCGCCTTCCGCCGAAAGCCGCTCCATCTCGACATTGGTGATGACGTTCGGCACACGGCCGTAGCCATAGGACTCGAGCTTCCCGGCGTCGTAAGGCTTCCAGCCAGTGGCGAGCACGATGGACGCAACCGGCAGCTCGAATCGCTGGGGCTTCTCGTCGAGATCGATCGCGCCATATTTGCAGGCGCCTGCGATTGCCTGCGCCTCGGGCGTCCCAATTACGCCGGGCGCGACGACATACCGCATGGGGTAGGCCATCGGATGCGGCAGGTAGGCGGCCGGCACCGTGTCCATCCCGCAATTGAAGGGGTTCGAAACGCGCGTCGTGGCGGCCTTGGCGCAATCGCCGCACGCGGTGCAGCGGGCGTTCACATGGCGCGGGGAGGTCTCGACCGTCACCCTATAGGCGCCGGGCGTGCCGCTTACCTCGACGATTTGGGCCATGGTCATGACGCGGATGCGCGGATTGCCGCGCAGGCGCTGGTAGTTGATCTCAAGGCCGCAAGCCGGATGGCAAAGCTTTGGAAAATAGCGGTTTAGCTGCGCCACGCGCCCGCCAAGCGTTGCGGATTTTTCCAGGAGGATGACATCGCAGCCCGTCTCCGCGGCCTCGACCGCGGCCGAAATGCCTGCAATGCCGCCACCGGCAACCAAGAT
>PMBZ01000182.1 GCA_003153975.1 Hyphomicrobiales bacterium | reverse complement strand
TACCGCCTTCCGGATTTCGTCTCCGGCGTGATGGCCAACCCGCTCTATATCGATCTCGGCTTTACGAAATCCGCCATCGCGACCGTGACCAAACTTTACGGCGTCTGGATCGGCATCGCAGGCGTGTTCGCGGGGGGAGTGGCCGTGCTGCGGCTTGGACTGATGCCCACGCTCCTCATCGGTGTCGTCGCGGCCTCGGCTTCGCACCTTAGCCTGGCGCTTCTTTCTATTTCCGGCGCAAAGCTGGAATACCTGACGCTCGCCATCAGCGTCGAGGCCTTCGCATCGGGCTTTGCCGGCACCGCGCTCATCGCCTTCATGTCGTCGCTCACCTCGCCCTTATATGCGGCGGCGCAATATGCGCTGCTAAGCTCGCTCTACGCGCTGCCGGGCAAGCTCGTGGGCGGGCTCTCGGGGCTGATGGTGGACCATTTCGGCTATCCGCTGTTCTTCGTCTCGACCTCGGCGATTGGCATACCGGGGGTGCTGCTCTGCCTTTACATCTGGCGCGGCACGCTTGCCCAAAGCGTGGAGAAAGAGGCGGGGGCGCCCCTGCCCGCGCCCGCTCCGGCGGTGGCCGGGCGAAGCGAAGCTTCATGAAGGACGGATGGCCCCTATCCCGAATTGCAGCGGCTGCCGCTTTTGCAAAACATTCCGGATAATGCACTGGGCATTTCCGGGACGATGAGGCCGGGCAAAGTAATCGGCCCTGTTTAGCATTATAACCTGTCGCCAGAAGTTCTGACCGTTCTGGCCTAAGCAGGCCGTTATCGCTAGTGTCCCGTCTCCGAATTACCGCNNGGGGAATGTAAACAGGCCTTAGTACAGCCCGCCGGAAGTTCGCACCCCATCGGCGGCGCGCTCGCAAGCGAACTTCCGGCGGATAAGCTGTACTAGATTCAATAAGTTGCTAGTACGCCTGATCCGCAGGAAGTCCTTTCGGTGCGCGCAGCATGCGGGTGAGGACTTCCTGCGGGGCGTACTAGTGGCCTGCGTCAGCCAAAATGAGTAGTTCCGACTTGGTCTTTTTCGCCGTAGCAAAGCCGAACGGCTCGACTGTACGTCCAGTACAGCCAGCGCCGTTCACTTTCACTACGTCAAAAAATCCCGGCGTCATAACTGTTCATTTTGACTGACGCAGGCCACTAGCAGAGTCAAAGTGCTAGTGTGGCCCCAAGTCTCGAAATTGCCTTCGCGAGGATAGCCACGAAGGGTAAAGGCAATTGCGAGACGCCACACTAGGCGGCCTTGTCCGCAGTAGCGATCCAGCAACCACGCAAACCGATGTTTCCGCCGGATTGCTTCGCTCGCAACGGCGGAAAAGCGGTCAAAAATTATGACGGCTGGCATTATGTATGAATACGGACAGGCTTGCTATTTCCGCCCTGCCTTGACTGCCGGCTTGGCGCGCTTGCCACGCTCCTTGGCCGCTGCGGGCGCTGCCGCGACGGTTTCCCCGCTGCGCCGGCCCAGGCCCATGGTCTTGGCGAGGCTCGAACGGGCGGCGGCGTAGGCCGGAGCCACCATCGGGTAATCGCGCGGCAAGCCCCACTTCTGCCGGTACTCGTCGGGAGACAAGCCGTAGTGCGCTTGCAGGTGCCGCTTGAGGGATTTGAACTTTTTTCCGTCTTCGAGGCAGACGAGATAGTCTTGGGTCAGGGACTTCTTGACTGGTACGGCGGGTTTCAGCTCAACTTTCGGCTGTTCGACCTGTTGCACCGAGGCATTGCTCAGCGCCCTGTAGACCGTGCCGATAAATTCGGGAAGCTTTTCGCCGCTGATGGCGTTGTTAGATACATAAGCCGAGACGATGTCGGTGGTCCAGGCTGCTAGTTCGAGTTCGGTGTGCATCGTTTTAATCCTGCGTATTGCCGAAGGCGGGTGAATCCGAAATACAAAGAAAAGCATCAAGCTTCGTCTGTACTGTTTTACTCATATTGCAGATAATAGTTAATACTGTCTAACCCAAAAATAGAGCAGGGGGAAGATGGGAACGCAATTCAGCCGCACACAACCGTGCCTTATAGAACACACTTAGCTGGTGGCTGGCTGGTGTTTAAGCTGCACCAGGAACGCGCCTATGAGCCGATGCCCTATATATCGCGGGGTTATGTATCGTATTCGCCATCCCAGGGCGGATAGAAGGCCATGAAATTTCCAGGGTGAAATTCCACGCACCAGTCTTCGTCCTCCTCTTCAGGCGCCAGCGGGATGAAACCGAACTGGATGCCGGAACGCTCGATTTCAAACGGCCTGATTTGTATGTTATCGAACCTGAAATCCCCGAGCCCGGCGAGACGTTGCTTTAGTCTTTCGTCTATCATTTTATGGGATTGGATTTTGTTGCCGGGCAGAACGTTCGCCTGTATCGCTTCTCCAAGGGTTCCCACGTCATCGATCCGGTCTTCAATCAACGCGCCGTCATCGTCGAAAATAAAGAGCGCGACGAATTCGCGGCGCAATTTCCCGCCTATCGCGGGATCGAATGCACTGCTTAGGAAGAACTGCGAGCCGTCCGCCAGCTTGCCAATATATTTCGCGTGATAATCGTCATGCAGTATAAGGATTTTTTCCGGCACTCCAGTCATCGCACTCATCCTCCGCCATGCACAGACTCTTGGACTGAAATAGTTGAATTGGGGCCAATCGGGGGCGCATTGCCGGAAAAGGAAAGACCGGCTGGCATGGATCGGAGGGCCGAAGAGTGCCGCATCAGCGGGATGGCCATACCCATGTTTGCGCAGCCAAATCCCTGACAGTGGTTTCGCCAGCCTCCTTGACCAGTTCATGCACGGCACCGCCGGCTTCGCGCAGGAGGTCCACCAGCGCCGCCGAATGCGTCACCACGATGAGCTGGCTGCGCTTCGATGCGTTCGCGATCAGCCGGCCCAGCGGCGCGATGAGGCCGGGATGAAGGCTCGTCTCGGGCTCGTTCAGCACGATCAGCGGCGGCGGGCTGGGCGTCATGAGGGCAGCCACAAGCAGAAGATAGCGCAGCGTGCCGTCCGAAAGCTCCGAGGCGCGCAGCGGCCGCAAGAGCCCGTGCTGCTCCATCCGCAGCTCGAAGAGGCCGTCAGCTCGATCGCCCAAACACAGGCGGAGGATGCCGGGAAGCGGTGCAGCCAACCGCGCACCGCCCCGGCTCGGCCCGGTTCAGGCTTCGTGAATGGTCAGGTAAACCATGGTCTGGTTCAGCAGCACATAGGCGATCTCGCCGAACGTCGCCGGGCCGGCGATTGGGATGTCCTGCTTCCCTTCCAAATGGCCGTAAAGGTAGTTGAGGATACAGTTGCAGGAAAAGGCCGGCGAGATGCCGAGAGCCTTCACACGGCTGGCGAATGCCGCCCGGTAATCGCCGATGGGGGCCGCCTGCCGGTATTCCACGCGCTCCAGCACCGGGGCATAGAACTTCACCGAGCGGGAGGCCTCGTCGAGAGCCTGGAAGCTGACGTTAATCATCTCTCCCGACTGGTTGGCGACGAGGGGCAGTTGCAAGTCGAGCTTGCGCTCCCTTACATAATCGTAAAAGTTGGCCCTGGTGCCGTTGATGAGGCAGCCAGCGCCCGAGAAGCCTGTTTCATCGAAGACGATCGTGTCCCCAGCGCCCTGCTGGAAGACGTTGACGATGCCGATGCTGGCAATCCGGGATTCAGGAAGGCTCGCGTGTAGTATGGCGAGGCGCTCGCTGCAAAACTCGCCGCTCTTGCCGTCCACGACCTTGGGCTTGGTTGTGTCAAGCTCGCTCAGGTGCACGCCGGAAACCCATCCGATAATCGGATGTTCGTAGAGTTTCGGCAGCCGCTCGGCATTGAGCGCGTAGCTCGCGTGAATGCGGCTCATTCCGGGAAGGATCGTGAGCGAGAAGCCATTCTCAGGCGCTTCGCCTGGAACCCTGGCAAGCTCCTCCTCGGCGATCAGCGCGGTTCTCACACTGGTCACGCTCTCCGGCAGCTCGGTGACGAACACGCGGTTGCGGTCCACGACGCCGCCCTCGCGGGTGAGGAAGTAGGGGATCGTGCCGCCAATCCAGGTACCCCGGTGCAGGCCAGCCAGCGCCCCCTCGTCGCCCGCCACATGAAGACGCTTTCCTGCATCGATTAAGGCGTTCGCCTCGGAAATATTGCAAAGCTTGGACATGAACACCTACCTTTTACATGAGCCGCTCTATTTCCGGCAGCGTGAACTTTTCATATTTCGAGAAGAAGTTGCGAAGTTCGCCGGCAAGTTTCGCTTTCTGCGAGGGATCGGCTTGATATGCCCGGATCGCGTGATCGACGGCCATGTTAGCCGCGAAAAGCGAAAACGTATGCTTGACCTTCCGGGTCATGAGCTGTTCCCAAACCGAATGCGTCACGGATGGAAGCGGCATTAATAATCTCCCCTTGCAGCCTCGGCACTCTTCTGGCAGCGGTGTCCAGCGAGCAGGCACCCGCCAAGCAGGCCACTGACCCTATGGGAAGTCACTTATCCGAAGCTGACCGCCAGGCTACCGCCGTAAGCCCGCATTTGTCATCGCGCCTCGCCAGTTGGCGCGATCGCGGGTTTTTCGAGATAGAGCGTGTAAGATAGCAAGCCGCCTGTGCGGCAGCGTTCGTGAAAGCCTGCGCCTTGTGCCAGGGAGATGACCGAAGCCCGCCGCTGGAAGTGCGGGTCGGCTATGATTTCGGTGACGGCCAGGAGGCCGCCGGGCTTGAGGCAGGCGAAAATCGCCTCAAGTGCCGCGCGCTTGTCCGGAACTTCGCCGAGCACGGTAACAAGCGTTGCGCGGTCGAATGGGCCATCGCCACGGATACCTCCAGCGATGTCCGCTTGCCTGAACGCGACGTTGCTCAGGCCCGCGCTTTTCGCCTTTTCCGCGGCTTTGCGCAGCATGGCGTCTTGCAAATCGAGAGCCGTGATCCGGCCGGCCGGGCCAACCTCCCTCGCCATCGGGATTGCCAGGCGGCCCGGACCGCACCCAGCATCGAGCACGGCCATTCCCGGACGCAAGCCGAGCCCCGCGACGATCGCGGAAGCCCTATTGTTGCGGAATAGGGGGTTATCCAGCTCTATAAGCCAGCCAAGCCAGGACGGACAGGGAATGCTGTGCCGGCGCGACCGCAAGCTCCAGCCGAGGACAACGATCAGCGTCAATGCGGCAAGCGTCAGGACAAGGTTCATCGCGGTTACCTCTGCGGCGTTCACTTCCCGGCAAGCGGCCACCAGCCGCGCTTTTTCGCTGGCAGCGGAGGGACCAGAGGCGGTGCCGGCCTGGATCGCGGCGGCACCTCCACCTTGACAAAGCGGTGCTCCTTCAGCTTACCCGCGATAAAGCGCTTGGTCTCGAACGGCAACCCTGCCGCCGCGCCGCCGAGCCGGTGCTGCCGCATGAGATCGCGGATCGGCCCCTGCATCTCCGGATCGGCGAACACCCGCTTCACCAGTGCATCCGGCACCTCGCGCCGATCGGCCGCGGGCGTCTTCTCATTCAGCTCCAGCGTCTCGGCCAGCACCGCATACACCGCCTCGCGGACGCCATCGTGCCGCTCTCCGGGCTTCATGCTGTCCAACTGGCCGATGCCCTTTTGGAGCAGCACCTGCTCGACTGCGGCGCACGCGTCCTCGCTGGCGAGGATGTGCCCGGCCGGCCCGGCGGGCATGGCGGGCGCGGCTCTTTCTTCCGTGGCGGAGCCTTCCCGCGCCGCGAGATAAACGTCGCGCTCGGCGTTGTAGGTGTCGCGGGCAGCGCGAAGGCCGGCCAGCCCTGGTGCCATGACCGGAAGCAACACTTCAAGGCGCGGCAAGAGGCCCCACCAGCCGCCGTCGATGGCGATGCCGGTGCGCTCGTCGCGATAGGGCTCGCCGCGGACGGCCTCGATCGCCGTGGCAAGGGCGGAATCGCGGCCGGCCGCCTTGTCCGCGCAGGCGATTTCGGCGCTGAGCACGGCAAGCTCCACCGCGCCACGGCCATAGCCGTGCCGCTCGATCAGGGCTGCGGCCTGGTCGCGGCAGGTGCGGGCGCGCGCGTTGCGGCCCTCCGCAAGCTGGATGCGCGCCGCCAGCAGATGCGCATCCGCCAGGAACAGCGGCATCGGGCCGCGCCTGGCGATGGCCTCGGCCTCGCGCAACAGCACGGCGGCCGCGTTCGCATCCTGGCACCGCCACAGCGCCTCGGCATGCACAAGCAGGCTCCGCGTAACGAATTCCTCCGCATTGGCGCGGTGCAGAACGGCAAGGGCCTCCCCAGAACGGGCAGCGCAGTCTTGCGGTGCGGGCATGGTGGGCGGGACCGCGGCCAACGCCGCGCGCGCTTGGCTCAAGGTGTCGAGGCCGATGTCGAGCGGCCAATTGCCTCGTTTAGCAACATCGAGGGCGGATGCGGCGCGGGTGGCGGTTTCGGTGGAGCGCCCGCGGGCAAACAGTAGATCGCAATAGAGGTAGCCTTGCAGCGAATAGAGGCAGGGCAGGTGGGACACCTGCTCCTTCAGCAGGGCTTCCGCCTCCCGGAATAGCGCCTCGGCACGGGCAAGCCCGCCTGCCTGCACAAGCGCAAAGGCATGGGCGGCGCGCATATGTATGCGCTCGCCAGCGTTTTGGGACCGATCCGCAAATGTGACGGCTGCCTCGCTCGCCGCCACCGCGCCCTCGCCGCCGGAAAGCCGGCCGAGGGCGGCGAGCAGCTGGCTGAGATTGCAGAAGCCGGAAGCCGCATTTTCCATATCGCCCATCTTCGCCTGCAATTGCGCCGCGGCGCGTATGGGATCGACGGCCTCCTCCAAGCGTCCAAGTGCGTGCAAACGGAAGCCCGCATTGCCCAGCAGCAGCGCATGGCAGCCCGGCGCGAGCCGGGGCGAGGGCACCGTAAACGGCGTTTCGAAGAAGTTTGCCAGCGCTGCCAGGTCCTGGCCGGAAAGGCCAAGCTTTTTCACGGCGAACTCCTCGTTACCATGCGCGATGCGAGGCCTGTAGACTTCGCTCCAGGCTTCTTGCTCGCGCTCCGCCAAACATCCGTGGGCCACGGCGGCGAATAAGGGGGGCAGCTCCTTTCCGGTCTTGGGGAGGAAATGCGCGAGCGCGCGTTCCCACTCCGGTCCGCAGATCAGGGCCGCCGCTTTTTGTAGCTGCTCCCGTCTCGCCGCGAAGAAAGCGGGCGGCAGGTTAGGAGAGTTCTCCTGCATAAGGAGCCCAGCCGCAACTCCTTCGACCTTTTCATGAATGTTCCCATCGGGGAAGGCGGCTTTGTAAGCAAGCAGGCTGTAGGCGGTTGGGTCGCGGAAGGCGGGAGGAAGCCCCGCGTAGCGGCAATGATCGTAGAGGCGGCCGTGGGCGGCGCGGAAGGTTTCGGCGTCCAGCTCCTTCAGCCGCATGCCGAAATAGTCGCGCACCAGCGGGTGGCAATCGATGCCGGCGCGGCCGCTGTGCGAAATGAGGCCTTGCTCCGCGAGTTGCGAGAGCGCCTCGCCGATCTTGTCCTCGTGGGCCACGATGGCGTGCATGCCGGCGAACAGGCGGCGCACCAGCACGCGGCGGCGCGCCTCGATCACGGCGCGCTGCGTGGCCTGCAGCGGCTGTCTGAGCTGTTCGAGCTGCTCCTTGCGCCATTCCGGCGTGTCGCCGGTGAGCAGTTCCTCGTCCAGCACATGCAGGCGGCGTTTCATGGGGATGGGATCGAGTTTCGCCACCTCGATGTCGTTGGCGGAGGGGGTGAGGCTCGCGGTATCCTCGCAGAACACCACCGGCAAGAGCGCGCGGCTCACCGGCCGGTCGAACAGCCCCAGGAAAAACAAGAGCGCTAGTTGCCGCCCGGCCGCGTCGCTGGCAGGCCTCTCGACGGCACCCTGTGCCGCGATGCGGTTGGCGAGCGCGATCTCGATGGCGCGCATGACGCGGTAGGGCGCGCGCTCCTTGCCTTGGGGGAGTTGCGGCAGGCTGGGCAGCTCGCGGATCGCGCGGATGCCGCCCTTCATGTGCTGCGCGAGGTGGCGGCCGGCCAGCGTCAGCGCCAGCGCGTGGCCCTTCAGCTCCCGCACCGCCTCGATAAGGTCGCGGGCCACCGCCGCGGGGATGGCCGGCAGCGGCCGCTCGTCAGCCGGCCAGTATGCGGCGGGCGGCTCGTAAGCCGGAGTGAGCGCCGCGAACTCGCGCGCAGGCGGAAGCTTGTGGCTCGCGGGCGGTGTCGAGGGCTCGACGCCCAGATCGCGCAACAGCGCGATGGCCTCCATCGGCGGAATTTCCTCCAGCCTCTTAAAGGTAACGCCTTCCGCGCCTTTCAACTCAGCTAGCTCAATTCGCGTGGCGACAACGCAAAGGCCGGGATTGTCATCCGCCAACGCTTTGAGCAGGGCCCTCGCGCTGGGGTCTTTGATGCCGCCAGCCTGCACGGAGGAATGCGGTCCGCCATGCGCCGCATATTGCAACGGCTCCAGCCCATCGAGGATGAGGAGCGCACGCCGCGCCCGCACAAGATGCGCGAGGTCCACGCCCTTCCGATGCGGGTCGCGCGGCGGCGCTTGCCGGCCTCCGCTGAAATGCGCGAACGCGGCGTCGAAGAAATCGTTCGCGCTGGTCTGACGGTCCCCGTTCGAACCCTGGCCGTGGAAGCTCCAGGCGAACACCGAGCGCGCGCCGCGCCAGCCCGACGCCTTCAGCGCCTGCGCGAAGTGATGGACGAGCGCGGTCTTGCCCGCCCCGCCCATCGCGTCGAGGGCGAAGATACGCGTCTGGCCGCCATCCCAGGCCTCGATCAGCTCCGCCATCTCGCTGCCGCGGCCGTAAAGCTTTTGCGCGTAAGTATCGGGCAGCTTGGAGATGTCCGCGTGAACGCCGGCCAGGGCGAACACTCCGGCGGGCTCGCCCTTGGCCTGCTCCGCGCCGAGCGCGCGCAGAATGGGCTCAAGCTCCAGGATCGTGGAGGAGGCGTCGAGCGTGGGCAGGATGTCGAAGGGCGAGGAGATCAGCGGCAACAGCGCGGTGAGCGGCTCCAGCGCAAGCGGCACGATCTTCGCGGCCCGCCGCGCCATACCGGCCTCCGCGCGCACCCAGGACGAAGCCACCGACGAGCGCGACCAGAGCACCAGCACCCGCCTGGAGCGGGCAAGGGCGCCGTCGATCTGCCCGATAAAATCCGCCGCGGGATTTTCCGCCAAGCGCCTGTCGCACCATACTTTCAGCCTACGCGCCTCAAGTGCCGCTTGCAGACGCTCCGCCGCCGCGCGATCCTTCTGGCTATAACTGATAAAAATATCGTATTCGAAGGAGGTCTTCATACCGCTCTCCGTTTATGCCATACATCTAATTGCGATTTTTCGAGAAGCCAGAGCCTTGAAGCGCGAAAGGACAAAAGCATGGAGCGCATGGTTGCGATTTACAGGGTGCGGAGCGATGCGGCCTCCATCGAGGCGCGCGCGCGGGCGATTGCGCTGGAGCAAAGCGTCGAGCTGCCGCCGGAGGCGATCTTCAGCGAGGCCGTGCTGCGCGATGTCGCGGGCGAGGTGCAGGCCATCGGCGAACTTGGGCCGGGCCTTTTCGAGGTGCGCATCGGGCTTGCCGCGGCCACAGCTGGGTGCGACGCAGGCCAACTTCTCAACATGCTGTTCGGCAATACGAGCCTGCAAGACGATGTAACCCTTTGGGATGCGGAGTTCCCGGAGGCGATGGCCGCGAACTTCGGCGGGCCGAACTATGGCATCTCTGGCTTGCGCAAAATTTGCGGCGCTGGAAACCGCGCGCTTACTTGCGCCGCGGTGAAGCCGCAGGGGCTGCCGCCGGCGGAGCTGGGGGCGCTCGCGGGCAGGCTCGCGGCGGGCGGCATCGATTTCATCAAGGACGATCACGGGCTCGCCGACCAAGGCTACAGCCGCTTCGCGGAGCGCGTCCGGGCCTGCGCCGGCGCTGTCTGCCATGCGAGCGACGACACGGGCCTTCTCACTTCCTATGTGCCGAACATCTCCGGCGACCTGAACCTGGCCGCCGCGCAGATCGGGCTGGCGATGGAGGAGGGCATCGAGGCCGTGATGGCCGAGCCGATGATCCTCGGCCTTTCGAACTTCAACCGGCTGGTGCGGGACTTCCCCGGCATGGCGTTCTTCGCGCATCCGGCCATGGGCGGCGCCGCGCGCATCGCCCCGCCCTTGCTGCTCGGCAAACTGTTCCGCATGTTCGGCGCGGACGCGACCATCTTCCCCAATTACGGCGGGCGCTTCAGCTACTCCCCGGAAACCTGCAAGGCCATCGCGGACGAGGCGCGGCGGCCTTGGCAGCCGCTCAAGCGCACCATGCCTTGCCCCGCAGGCGGCATGCCGCTGGAGCGCGTGCCCGGGATCCTCGACTTCTATGGCCCGGAGACCATGCTGCTGATCGGCGGCAGCCTGCTTGCGGCGGGCGACCGGCTCACGGCGGAGGCGGTGGCGTTGCAGGCGCGCGTTGTCCGGCACTTCGAAGGAGCAGGCAATGCCTGAAGGCTCGAATTTCCGGCAGCCGGAAGGCGATTTCCGCTGGGACGGCGTCGAGCTGATGGCCTATAAGGAGGAGGGCAGCGCGCCGTTCAAGGCGATTACCCGGCAGGTGCTGTTCGCGCGGCCCGAGCTTGGTTGCGAGCTGCGCTATTTCGAGATGCAGCCGGGCGGACATTCGACGCTGGAGCGGCACGGGCATGTCCACGCGGTGACGATCTTTCGCGGGCGCGGGCTCTGCCTCGTTGGCAGCGAGGTGCGCGAGGTGGCGGCG
The DNA here is from genome assembly GCA_003153975.1 of Hyphomicrobiales bacterium. Lineage (GTDB taxonomy): Bacteria > Pseudomonadota > Alphaproteobacteria > Rhizobiales > Rhodomicrobiaceae > Rhodomicrobium. The sequence goes on along the minus strand of PMBZ01000182.1, from coordinate 6,648 downwards.
CCCGGCCTCGTCTACATCCCGCCGATGACCTGGCACCAGTTCCGCGCCACCGCCGGCGAGCCCTTCGGATTCCTCTGCATGGTCAACGCCCAGCGCGACAAGCCGCAGCTTCCTAGCGAGGACGAGTTGCGCCAGCTCCGCCAAAATCCGGCCATCGCCGCCTTCCTCGACACCTAGAAGTACAGGCCGCCGGAAGTCGTGACCCAAGGGGATAGGGCTCATGCGGCGAGCGGTTTTCCGGTGAATGTCCATCTGAAGGGCTTAGCCATGGTCCGGTTGAAGTAGGCGATAAACGCCTCGATCCGCTGTTTGAGTCCGGCGGAGGATTTGAAACTGCCCCGGCGCAGCAGTTTGCGGGCCAGGATGGAAAACCGGATTTCAATCTGGTTGAGCCAGGAGGCATGCTTCGGGGTGAAGCGGAAGCAGATGCGGTGAGAGCTGTCGCGCAGGAACGGCTCCCGTGTTGCAATGCTCTTCAGATGCCCAGATTTGCCTTTCCCGCCAAGGTCTTCGTTGACGCCGCTCAGCCGGGCCACGAGGCGGACAACGCTCTCGGAGACATGAGTGTTGAGGTTGTCGCAGATAATTTTCCACCGCACCGTGGGAGCGTCCGTGGCGAAGAGCGCCTCGAGATAAGCCGCGAAACCGGCTTCGGTACGGCTGTCCCCCACGGTGCCATGGACTTTGCNNGTTCCACCTTTCCGGGCAGCATCGGCAGCGAGGGCGCGGCGCGCTCCAGCGCCTGAATGCCGGTCATCCCGTCGATGGAGGCAGTGCGCACTCCTTGCTTGGCCGCGGCGGGCGCTTCGAGATAGGCGGAACAAACCCCGGTACACTTGGCCTCGAAATCGGGATCGGGCTTGGGGGTAAGCCAATAGCGGATGCGATGGGGCTTAAGCGCTGACTCTTTTAAAAAAAACGCGACCTCCGAGAGTGGCATTGCCGGCATAGACGTTTGGTTTCCTAAAGATCGTATTCTTAATAAGTCCGCTGTTATTAAGGTGCTGTCCGATGCACTTGGTGTAACCGAGTGGTCGGAAGTGCGCGGTCCCGACTCGTTGCAGCTTAAATGACTGCGATTTCAGGCTTAATTGCGGGAATTCCGGTGATCAGCTCAACTGGGTCCCGACCAGGAATATCACGGCGGCTCCCGGCAAAGCGTCTAAACCGAACGTCAGCGAGGTTGGATCGGCCTCAACTGCAAGACCACGAGCGCCACCACCAGCGTGATGCAGGCTGCCGCCACGATCAACGCGGGCGGCGCGCTCGGCATAGACCTCCAGCGCTTCGCGCGGGTGGACTGCCTCGCTCGCCTTGGCAAGCGTTTCCTGCGCGCCCATCGACGCGCCGTTCCGGCGCACCACCGCCGAAATAGCTCTCGCCGTGCGCAAACACCTTCGCGCCGGCAAGCTCTCGCAAGGCCTCAACGTCAAAGCGGAGCCCGTCCTTGGATTTCGCCCTCCGCGCTTTCATACGGGGGGCCGCAGCAGATCGTAGGTTTCGATGGCCTGCAAGGCTTCTTCAAGCGTGAGGGAGGGATAGACCGGCAACCATTGCCCGGTATGCCTGTGCCACATCACGTTGAAGCGGTATTCCGCGCCTCCGGGTGCGTGATCCAGGCGCACGAAGCCGTCCTCGAACTCCTCGCCGGCATTATCGGGAAAGCCCGAGCGCCAGCGCATGATGAAGCTGTATTTGCTCCCGCGCCACTTGCCGGAGATGTCCACCGGATAATTCCATTGCGTGGGCTTGATCTCCGGAAGGAACTTGGGTTTCAGAACCTCCGCGATGAAGCGCTCGCAACTAGCGGCGATGTCTGCCTTGGCCTCGGGCGTGAGCGCTTTCGCCCACACCCACTCGACTTTCCGTTTCGGTTCCGGCTTTGCTTTTGGCTTCGAAGGTGCCATCGATTCCTCCCTTGGCTGCCCACGCATAACCTGATTTTGGTTAGCTGTCAGGCCAGCGCCGCCAGCTTATCCTCTACTCCCACTCGATGGTGCGGGAGCTTCCGCGAATGCTCGCATCGGATTGGGCGTAAACCGGCTTGCCACGCCTGTTCCGGCAAAATCGCGATCGGCGGTCCCAATATCGGTGTCCGCGCTCTCGCCTCGCCCGCGAATAGTCCTGCCCACCCAGCAGGCGCCCAAGCGTCTCGAACACGGTATGCGCGGCCACCTTTTCCGTATCGGCACCGAACGGCGCAGTCATTTCTGAGCGATGCCCAAGTTCCGGTGTTCGAGCGTGACAAGCGTGCGGACGCAGACCTAATTTACGTAGTCGAGCAATCTCTGAGGTGTGGCACAAACATGGTGTGCTCCCGCGTCTACCAATTCCTCCATACCGCCGTAACCATAGAGGACGCCCACGGCGGTCATTCCATTGTTTCTCGCTCCAATCATGTCGTAGCTCCGGTCTCCGATCATGATTGCCTGAAGTGGGTCGACGCGGGCCGCCTGGAGGGCGTAATCCAAAAGGCCGGTCTTGTCTGAACGGCTGCCATCCAGTTCGGAACCGAACACACGTTCGAAATACACCGTCAATTTGAAGTGATCGATAATGCGCTCGGCGTAGACCCAGGGCTTGCTGGTCGCAACAAACAGGCGCCGGCCCGACTTGGCGAGCACAGATAGTGTGTCTTCGATACCAGGGTAGATTTCATTCTCGAAGATACCGATGCCGGCAAACCGTTCTCGATAAAACGATAGAGCCTTATCCGCCAGATCATCGGCGCCAAGCAATTTCTTCAAGCTGGCGCGAAGCGGAGGACCGATGCACCACGTCAATTCATCTTCCGGGGGAACAGCACGATCAAGCTTGCCGAGGGCATATTGAATCGAACGGGTAATTCCAAGTTTTGGATCTGTTAGCGTTCCGTCGAGGTCGAAATAGATCGTGGTCATCCTGGCCAATGCTTGCTCAATGTGTGCATCGCGTCGCTGGGCACGCCCGTGCCGGCCCTATCGGAGGCAAGTTCGCTTGAGCGCTTGTGGCAAACCGTGCGCGAACTTGCCTCCGGCCGTACCGGGTGACGGGTTGAACGCTTCGAGCATGGCGATGACGGCTCCGCGCCTGCCGCCCCGGACGGCTATTCCTCCTCGTCCAGCTCCACGTCTTCGAGGATCTCCTCCACGGGCGGGGGCGGCGGCAGCTTTTCCTTGCGGCCCGGCTTCGCCTGGACCTGCGCGCGCTTGTCGAGATACCGCTCCACCGACTGGGTCAGATCCTCGACCTTGTCCTCGAAAAAGTGGTTCGCGCCAGGCACGACCTCGTGGCTCACCACGATGCCGCGCTGCGTCTTGAGCTTGTCCACCAGCGTCTTCACCGCGCTCACCGGAACCACGCGGTCGCGGTCGCCGTTTATCATGAGGCCGGAGGATGGGCACGGCGCCAGGAAACTGAAATCGTAGAGATTGGCGGGCGGCGCCACCGCGATGAAGCCGTCGATCTCGGGCCGGCGCATCAGGAGCTGCATGGCGATCCAGGCGCCGAAGGACACGCCCGCGATCCAGCAGGATTTCGCGTCCGGATTGGCAAGCTGGAGCCAGTCGAGCGCGGTCGCTGCGTCCGAAAGCTCGCCCGGCCCCTGGTCGAACATGCCCTGGCTGCGCCCGACGCCCCTGAAGTTGAAGCGCAGCACCGAATAGCCGCGTTTCACGAAAGTATAATAGAGGCTATAGACGATCTGGTTGTTCATAGTCCCGCCAAATTGCGGGTGCGGATGCAGGATAATCGCGATCGGAGCGCCGGGCGAGGCCTCGTGATGGTAGCGTCCCTCGATACGGCCGGCCGGCCCGTTGATGATCACTTCAGGCATATGCTGTAACCTCTTCTTGACGTAAGCTGCCGCTGCGCTTGAGGTGGAATACTTGACTGCGGCAGTCGGAAATCCTATCTGTATAGCTCTGGGAGACCGCGGCCCGTGCGAGCCCGATTCGGGCGAGGATGCGGCATTTGAAGACGCATATCATATCACGGGCGCAAATTTCCATTACCTTCGCGCGATAGCCGGAGGAGGCGTTATAAATGCTGCTGAGTACCAAGGGGCGCTATGCCGTCATGGCGATGGCTGAAATCGCCAGGAATGGCGATGCGAAGCCGCGCTCGCTTGGCGACGTGGCGGCGAAGCTTTCGCTGTCGCTTGCCTATCTGGAGCAGCTCTTCATGAAACTCCGGCGCGGCGGTTTGGTTCAGTCGGTGCGCGGGCCGGGCGGTGGCTATGTGCTGGGCCGCGACGCCTGCCAGATCAGCATCTGCGAGATCATGTCGGCTGTGGACGAGCCGCTCAAGATGACGCGCTGCGAGAACGAGCGCGAGAACGGCTGCGTGGCCGAGCATCGCTGCAGCACGCATTTTCTCTGGGACGCGCTCACCGCACATATCGAGCAGTTCCTGGCGACCGCGACCCTGGGCGATGTGGTTTCCGGCCGCTATTCGGTTCCGCAGGAGGAACTGTCGCTGTGCAAGCTAGCGGCGGGAGCGGGGGGGGCGTCATGAAGCAGCCGCGCTCCTATCTCGACCATAACGCGACGTCGCCGCTGCGCCCCGAGGCACGCGCCGCGATGGTTGCGGCGTTCGATTGCATCGGCAACCCGTCGTCGATCCACGCCGAGGGACGGGCCGCGCGCCAGATCGCGGAGGATGCGCGCGAGACGGTTGCAGCGCTTTTCGAGGTCGCCCCGGACCGCGTTTATTTCACCAGCGGCGGCACCGAGGCCGCGAATTGGCTCCTGCAGCCGCGCGGAGAAGAGACGCTCGCAGTATCCGCCGTCGAGCATCCTTGCGTTCTCTCCGGCCATCGCTTCGAGCCCGGAAAGTCACGGGCCGTTCCGGCCTTCGAAGACGGGGCGCTCGATCTGGCTGCGCTTGAGGCGGCGCTGTCTCCGGGCTCGGTTGCCGCCGTGCAAGCCGCGAACAACGAGACAGGTGCCGTGCAGCGGACCGCGGAAATCGCGGAAATGGTGCATTCAAAGGGGGCTGTGCTGATCTGCGACGCGGTGCAGGCCGTTGGGCGCTTGCCGCTTCGCCTACTCAAGGACGCGGATGTGCTGTTCTTTTCGGCGCACAAGTTCGGCGGGCCAAAGGGCGCGGGCGCCGCGATCCTCCGCAATCCCGGTTTCGTACCCGCGCCGCTGCTGAAGGGCGGCGGGCAGGAGCGCCGCCAGCGTTCGGGCACGGAGAATGTGCCAGGCGTCGCCGGGCTGGCCGCCGCGCTGGAAGCGGCGGTTGCGGAGCAGGTCCAGTTTGCCGCGCGGGCCAAGGCCTTGCGGGACAAGCTCGAATGCGGCATTCGTGACATCGCTCCGGATGCGGTTATTTTCGGCTTGCCTTCAGCCGGGGCATTTCAACATGGTGCCCCGAACGAGGGATTCGCCCCTCACCCTGCCCCTCTCCCTGTGGGAGAGGGGCCGCAGGAATTTCCGCTGCGGGCCGTTCAGGGGTCCCTTCTCCCAGGGGGAGAAGGACAGGATGTGGGGAGTGAGCTTCGAGCATATCGCAGAGACGGCGCGGCAGCCCGGCTGCCGAACACCACCTGTTTCGCCGTTCCCGGCAAGAGCGCCGAGTTTTCCCTGATGGCTTTCGACCTGGAGGGCATCGCGGTAAGCTCGGGCTCGGCCTGCTCTTCGGGAAAGGTCGAGCGGTCGCATGTGCTGGCGGCGATGGGCGTGCCGCAGGACCTCGCCCGCGGCGCGATCCGCGTCTCCACCGGCTGGACCACTACCGAGGCCGATATCGAGCGGTTTTTAACCGTCCTATCAAGTATTTGCGAGCGCCGGGAAGCCCGGCATGGGATTTGCAGCAGCTCAGGCCGAAGTTCTGAAGCCGGGCCTGCTGTGTAACGTTTGTGACATCGCGAGGCAACCCGCGATGAGCCATAGGAGCGAACATGGCTACGCCAGTTACCGAAACAGTCCATCGCGTCCACGAGATTGACGTCGATAAGTACAAGTACGGCTTCACGACCGATATCGAGAGCGTGAAAGCGCCCAAGGGCCTCGGCGAGGATATCGTCCGCTTCATCTCGGCCAAGAAGGGCGAGCCGGAATGGCTGCTCGAATGGCGCCTTGAGGCTTACCGGCGCTGGCGCACGCTGGAGGAGCCCACATGGGCGCGCGTGCACTATCCGAAAATCGACTACGAGGATCTGTATTATTACTCCGCGCCGAAATCGAGCGAGGGGCCGAAAAGTCTCGACGAGGTCGACCCTGAACTCCTGCGCATGTACGAGAGGCTTGGCATTCCGCTGAAAGAGCAGGCCGTGCTCGCGGGTGTCGAGGGAGCGAAGGTGACGGGTCCGCGCGTGGCGGTCGACGCCGTGTTCGACAGCGTCTCGGTGGTCACGACCTTCAAGGAGGAACTGTCCAAGGCGGGCGTGATCTTCTGCTCGATCTCCGAGGCCGTGCGCGAACACCCCGAACTGGTGCGCAAATATCTTGGCAGCGTGGTGCCCACCACGGACAACTATTTTGCCACGCTCAACTCGGCGGTCTATTCCGACGGCTCCTTCGTCTACATCCCCGAAGGCGTCCGCTGCCCGATGGAGCTTTCCACCTACTTCCGCATCAACGAGAAGCAGACTGGCCAGTTCGAGCGCACGCTCATCATCGCCGATAAGGGCGCCTATGTGAGCTACCTCGAAGGCTGCACCGC
>PMBZ01000088.1:842-5630 GCA_003153975.1 Hyphomicrobiales bacterium | reverse complement strand
CGGTTCGGATATCCTGAACGGCAGGAGTCGACCCAAAAACAGAACCCTTTTTTCGGGCCGCGGCTGGAGAAAGACAGCCACAAAAGCTCCGGCTATTCGTTGCCGAAGCCAGGAATGTTTGCTTAGGTGGTTAAAAGGCTCCCCCACCTCTGCGACCGCGCATCGGACGCGATGCGGCAGCACCGCATGGCGCTGCCGTCAATTTGGATTACTTAATGCGGGTGAAGGTGCCTGTGGCGCACACGCCGCTTGTGGTGCAGCCGTCGAGCGCCCAGCTGTCCTTGTCCTTGACTTGACCGGCCGGTCAACTATTATGTATGCATGACACCGGAGACCGATTCCCGCACCCGCATTCTCGCCGCCGCCCGCAGCATGTTCCACGCCCGCAGCTATGCGGATGTGGGCATCCAAGAGATTTGCGAAAGCGCCAGCGTGCAGAAGGGAAGCTTCTATCATTTTTTCCCTTCGAAACGCGATCTGGCGCTGGCGGTGATCGAGAACATGGCTGGCGATTGGGCTCATGGCTTTATCGCCGAGGCGTTCGACGAAAACCTGCCACCGCTGGTACGCCTGGAATACGTTATCGACGCCGCCTATTACTGGCAGAACGCGGCCAAGGATATAGCCGGCCGCATGCCAGGCTGCCTGTTCGGGAATCTGGCGCTTGAGATCAGCACGCGCGACGAGGTGATGCGGGCCAAGCTCAACGCGGTTTTCGATCAAGCCAGGGACAAGTTTCGCACCGCGCTTGAAGAGGCGGCGGCATCCGGCGCGATTGCGCCACTCGATGCGGAGGCGACCGCCACGGCGATGCTCGCCTACCTCGAAGGTGTCATTTTGCTGGCCAAGACCCGCAACGATCCGGAAGTGATCCTGAAGCTGGGGCCGGCCATCAAAACCCTGAGGATCGAGCTGAAACAATAGGAAAGGAGAAGCCGCGCCCGCGCCTTTGCGCCATTTTTTGCCCGATTGCTGTACCGACTGGTCAACTACAACTACGTTTTTGAGAGGAGACATGCCATGGAAGCCACACAAACCCTCGATGCGCGCGGCCTCACCTGCCCGCTGCCAATCCTCCGCACCAAGAAGGCGCTGAACAACCTGCAAACCGGCGAACTTCTGCGGGTCTTCGCCACCGATCCAGGCTCGGTCAACGATATGGCCGCGTTCTGCCAGCAGACCGGCAATACGCTCGTCACGTCGCAGAAATCCGGCGACGGCCTCGAATTCTTCATTCGCAAGGGCTGAGGAGGAAGCGATGACCGCCACCACGCTTCAAGCCCTGGACAAACAGGCCAAGACTTTACCCGCCGATCTCGCGAGCCTCGACGCCTGGCTCGACCAGCGCCTGGAAGAGAAGCTCGCCGAACGCGAGAGGAAGAAGGTCCGCTCCCTCGCCATCATCGCGACGAAGGGCACTATGGACATGGCCTATCCGCCGTTCATCCTGGCGACGACCGCCGCCGCACTTGGCTGGAATGCTTCGATCTTCTTCACCTTCTACGGCCTGGAGCTTCTCAAGAAGGAGTTGAACGCCAAGGTCTCGCCGATGGGCAATCCGGCGATGCCGATGAAGCTGCCTTTCGGCCCGGAATGGCTGCGGCACATGAATATCCCTGTGCCGAACGCCATCGCGGCCAATATGCCGGGCTTCGAAAGCTTCGCCACCGCCATGATGGGCCGCACCGTCAAGGCGAAGGGCGTTCCCACCATCAAGGAGTTGCGCGATATCTGCATTGAGTCCGACGTGCGGCTCCTGGCCTGCCAGATGACGGTCGATCTCTTCAGTTACCGCCGCGAGGAGTTCATCCCTGAAATCGCCGGCTGGATCGGCGCCACCTCCTATCTGGCGGAGGCGCAAAACGCGGACGTCTGCCTGTTCGTCTGAGGCTCGCGCAAAGGGGCGGCCGCGGCTGCCCCATCCCGCCNNTTCCAACGGCGGATGGCGAACTGAACCAGGGCCAAAATCGCGGCGAGCAGGACACCAGCCAGAATCGCCTCGGCCGGCAGTACCAAGAAAAGGAGCAGCAGCAAGCCGCCGCCCATCTTCCACTCCGCCTTGGCCTCGGGGTTCCAGCCGGCTGGTGGAGGTTCTACACGGCCGGTGTAAAGGAAAAGAAAGACAGCAGCCGCGAAAGCGAGCGCTGCGACGGTTGCGGCGAGGGCTCCGCGCCAGCCCCAGCGTCCCTGCGCCAGCGGCGGGAGGCTCATAAGAACAATGAGATAAGCATAGAAATACATCGCGGCCCCATCGCTGGAAAAGCCGGAAAACGGGAGCCAACATTGCGTGGCAAAGAAAGATCGTTTTGAGGCGAGAGCGGCCGGCAGACCGGCGGGCGAGCCTCTACAAAAAGCGGATCGCGGGCTGGTATGCGGCAGCGCTCCCGAAGGCGCCGCCGCAGAACTCGATTACTTTATGCGGGTAAAGGTGCCGGTGGCGCACACGCCGCTTGTGGTGCAGCCGTCGAGCGCCCAGCTGTCTTTATCCTTGAGCAGAATCTTCGTCTTGTAGACATCGCCCGTGGCCGGGTGCTTGATGTCGCCGGCGAACCCGTCGCCCTTCGGCTCAAGCTTGGACTGCACCATCTCCATGCCGACGTTCTTGGGACCCGCGGTCACGGTGCAGGACACGCCGTTTGCTCCGCCTTCCTTGCACTCGACGGTGTAATCCGTCCACTTCCACTTGCCGGTCATATCGGCGGTCGTGGCGGCGCTGGCGGCCGTGGCGAGGCTCAGCACTCCGGCAAGAATCGCGCCCGCGCTTACAAATTTCATCATATCTGGCTCCTTAGGTTTCCTTATTCCCCGGACTTTGTGCGGCGGTTAACCCCGCCGTCCAGCCCGCGCAAATATGCGAATAGCATTATATTCGAATATTCGCTTGTGGGAGCATAACAGCCGGAGCTTAGCCGTCAAGATGCGTTCATTTTTAATCCAAAGGCAAAAATCATAAGCCTTGCCGGTTCGAATGCCGGCCCGGCCAGCGCGGCGCGGGCCGTGGAATGCGGCTCCCGGCATATGCGCTCCGGCATGAAAAATAAAAAGCCGGATTGCGTCCCCGGCACTTCCATCGTATCGGTAAACGCGAAACGAACCACGTGCGAGCAATCATGAAGGAACTGCTTCTTACCTACCTTCCGCTTGTCCTGTTTTTCGGCGTCTCGGCGGTAATCGGGCTGGCGCTCTTGATCGCGCCGTTCATCGTCGCGCCGTCCAAGCCGGACCCGGAGAAGGTCGCGGCCTACGAATGCGGATTTCCCGCGTTCGACGACGCCCGGATGAAATTCGACGTGCGATTCTATCTCGTCTCCATCCTCTTCATCATCTTCGACCTGGAGGTCTCCTTCCTGTTCCCGTGGGCCGTGGCCTTCAGGGAAGCGGGCGCCTTCGGCTTCTGGGCGATGATGGCCTTCCTTGGCGTGCTCACCGTCGGCTTCATCTACGAATGGAAGAAGGGCGCACTGGAGTGGGATTGAGCCCTCTTCAGCCAGGCGCGGCGCCAGCCAAGCCCCGGCTAGAGCAAGGGAATCGCCGCTCCGTCACCGCAAAATTACCGCTTTGCGCCTCGGCGCGCGTGCACATATAACGAGGCAAGGAACCCGCGAAAGAGTGTCACGATGATTCGAATGATCCCGGAACCTTGTTTCGACACCCCCGGCCGCGCGGGCGGCGGGGGCGCGATGGATTTCACCGGCCTCAGCGACCAGCTCGCGGACAAGGGCTTTCTCGTCACCAGCACCGACGAACTCATCAACTGGGCGCGCACCGGCTCGCTGATGTNNCTTCGCAAGGTCTACGACCAGATGCCCGAGCCCCGCTACGTGATCTCCATGGGCTCATGCGCCAATGGCGGCGGCTATTACCACTACTCCTACTCGGTGGTGCGCGGCTGCGACCGGATCGTGCCCGTCGACATCTACGTGCCGGGCTGCCCGCCCAGCGCCGAGGCGCTTGTTTACGGCGTCATGCTTCTGCAAAAGAAGATCCGGCGCACCGGCACGATCACACGCTAGGGCTTTAGGGGGAATCGATGACTGACACGGCGAAGCTTGCCGCACTTGCCGAAGCGGCCAAGTCCGCCCTGCCCGGCGCAGTGCTCGATGCGAGGCTCAGCGTTGGCGAGCTGACGCTGGTTGTGGAGCGGCCGAGGCTTTTGGGCGTTCTGACCTGGCTGCGCGACGATCCCGATTGGCTGTTCAAGACCCTCATCGATATTTGCGGCGTGGATTATCCCGAGCGCCCCGAACCCTTCGAGGCGGTCTATCACCTGCTCTCCATCCACAAGAATTTGCGGGTGCGCGTCAAAACCTCGACGGATGCCGCCACGCCGGTGCCCAGCGCCGTGAGCATCTTCCCTGGCGCCAACTGGTTCGAGCGCGAGGCTTTCGACCTCTACGGCATCCTGTTCGACGGCCACCCCGATTTGCGGCGCATCCTCACGGACTACGGCTTTACCGGCCATCCGTTGCGCAAGGACTTCCCGCTGACCGGCTTCGTCGAGCTGCGCTACGACGAGGAGCAGAAGCGCGTGGTCTACGAGCCCGTGAAGCTGCCGCAGGAGTTCAGAAACTTCGACTACCTTTCCCCATGGGAAGGCGCCCAGTATCCGCTTCCGGGCGACGAGAAAGCGCAAAGCCCGCAAAAAGGTTGAGATCATGCAGGATACGGTATCGCTGGAGCGGCAGAACACGGTTCAAGGCGGCATGGAGCCGGGGGCGACGGCGCAAGAGACCGGGCGTCCGCCGGAGAACCGCAATTTCACCATCAATTTCGGGCCGCAGCATCCGG
>PMBZ01000088.1:0-788 GCA_003153975.1 Hyphomicrobiales bacterium | reverse complement strand
GCCTTCTGCCTGGCCATCGAGCGGATGCTTGGCGTGACGGTGCCGATCCGCGCGCAGCTTATCCGCGTGCTCTATTGCGAGATCGGCCGCATCCTGAGCCACCTGCTCAACGTGACCACCTTCGCGCTCGACGTTGGCGCGCTCACCCCGCCGCTCTGGGGCTTCGAGGAACGCGAAAAGCTCATGGTGTTCTACGAGCGCGCTTGCGGCGCCCGTCTTCACGCGAACTATTTCCGGCCCGGCGGCGTGCATCAGGACCTGCCGCAGGCGCTGATCGGCGATATCCTGGCTTGGTGCGATCCGTTCCTCAAGGCGCTTAGCGAACTCGACACGCTGCTCACCGAGAACCGCATCTTCAAGCAGCGCAACGTGAATATCGGCGTGGTGACGCTTGAGGACGCGATGGCGCACGGCTTCACCGGCGTCATGATCCGCGGCTGCGGCGCGCCCTGGGATTTGCGCAAAAGCCAGCCCTACGAATGCTACGCCGATCTCGAATTCGATATTCCCATCGGCAAGAACAGCGACAACTGGGACCGCTACCTGATCCGTATGGAGGAGATGCGCCAGTCCGTGCGCATCATGAAGCAGTGCATCGAGCGGCTGAACTCGCCGGCGGGCCAGGGGCCGGTGCTCGCGGCGGACCACAAGGTGACGCCGCCGCGCCGCGCCGATATGAAGACCTCGATGGAAGCGCTGATCCACCACTTCAAGCTCTATACCGAGGGCTTGCGCGTGCCCGCGGGCGAGATCTACGCGGCCGTGGAAGCGCCCAAGGGCGAGTTCGG
>PMBZ01000047.1 GCA_003153975.1 Hyphomicrobiales bacterium | reverse complement strand
TCCATATCCGCTTGCGGATATGGATACTCTTGAGTAGCAAGCTCGCCAAGGCGAGCTTGCGTGGGAGAGGGACAGGGTGAGGGGCGATTCCCCCCTTCAATGCACCACCAAGCGCCATCACGCCTCCTCCACCGGCAAAATCGCGAGCCTGCGCTGCAATGTGCCCTTCTCGCCTGTCTCGTAGATCACGGCCAAGTCCACATCCACGCTGTCCTGGCCGCCGAACAGCGCCGCAATCGGCTTGGCGTAATTGGCGTCGATCACATTGCGGCGGAGCTTGCGCGTGCGGGTGACCTCGCCGTCGTCGGGATCGAACTCCTTGGGCAGGTTCACGAAGCGGCGGATCTTGAGCGCTTCGGGCAGCACCTCGTTCGTATGGGCGAGCACGCCCTGGACGAGCTTCAGCGTTTCCGGCTTTTGCGACAGATCGGCGTAGGAGGTGTAGCCCACGCCTTCCACCTGCGCCCAGTGGCCCGCCGCCTCGATGTCGATACACACCAGCGCCGCGAGGCGATCCTGGCCCGCGCCCACGATGGCCACGTCGCGCACATAGGGACTGAACTTTATGCGGTTCTCGATATAGGCTGGGTTGAAGCGCTCGCCACTCGCGGTGTATTGCAGATCGCTCACGCGGCCCAGCACCACGAGTTGGCCGTCCTCCTCCAGATAACCCGCGTCGCCCGTATGCAGCCAGCCATCGGCCAGCGCCTTCGCGGTGGCGGGATCGGCGCCGGTATAGCCGTCGAACACGCTCGGCGCGCGGATGAGGATTTCGCCTGTCTCGCCGATGCGGATTTCGACGCCCGCCAGCGGATGCCCGACCGTATGCAGCCGCACCGCGCCGTCGCGCTGCGCGGCGGTCAGCGCGCAATTCTCGCTCTGCCCGTAGAACTGCTTCAGGTTCAGCCCGAGCCCACGGAAATAAAGGAAGGTGTCCTCGCCGACCGCCTCGCCGGCCGTATAGCAACGCTTGGCGCGGCTGAGGCCCAGATGGTCCTTTACCGGCCCGTAAACCAGCGCCTCGCCTATCGCCTTCCACACCTTCTCCAGCGCGGTTGGCCGCTTGCCGGCAAGGCGCTTCCGCTCGATGCCCATGGCGAACCGCATGAAATGGCGCACGAGCCGGCGCTTGAGCGGCGTGGACTCGGAGATCCGCACTTGCAGCCGGGTCAGCAGATTGTCCCAACTCCGCGCCGAGGCGAAGAAGAAGGTGGGCGCGATCTCGCGGATATCGTGCATCGCGGTTTCCTGCCGCTCCGGGATGCAGAGCGTGCCTTGCAGCGCGATGGTGGCCGCGACCGAGAAGGAGTAATCGCCAACCCAGGCCATCGGCAGGTAGCCCATCAGCGTGTCGCGCTCCTGGAAGTAGCCGGCCTCCGCGGCCTGATGCACCGCCGCGATCAGATGCCGGTGCTTGAGCGGCACGCCCTTGGGTTCGCCCGTGGTGCCCGAGGAATGAAGCACGACCGCCCAATCCTCTGGCGTCGCGCGTTCCAGGAGTGCGGCGGCCAGACCGGCGCCGGCCTTGAGCCGCGCTTCGCCTTCGGCCAAAATGCTTTCATAGGAAAAGAGATTGCGGTCGAGGTAGCCGGAAACGCCTCTGGGGTCGTCGTAGACGATGACCTCGGGCGAACCTTGCCGCGCGCGTACCTCCAGGAGCTTATCGGCCTGCTCCTGATCCTCCACGATGGCGATGCGCGCGCCCGGAGCGATGAAGTGCGCAAGCTCCGCCGCCGGCGTCTCGGGATAAAGCGGCAGCGCATGGGCGCCGAGCATTGCCGCCGCAACCATGCCGGAATAAAGCCGCGCCCGGTTGTCGCCGAGGATAACGGCCGGCTCGCCGTGCTTGAGCCCCAACGCTTCCAGCCCTGCCGCCAGCGCCGTCACCTCGCGCAGATAGGCGGACCAGCTGTATTCCCGCCAGATGCCGAACTCGCGCTCGCGCACCGCAATGCGCGACGGCGCCTGCTTCGCATTGCGCGCCAGCAGCGAAATCAACGTCTCGCCGTAGGGACGCGGCGCCAGCGGCTCGTGCGGGGGTTCCACGGCCGCCGGGCGTTCCTGCACCTCAGGCAGCATGGGCATGCCGCTTTCCGAGATAGGCCTCGATCACGCCCGGCTCGGCCAGCGCTTCCGCGGGCGCGCCCGCCGCGATCGGCTCGCCATGGTTCAGCACCAGCATGCGGTCGCACAGGCTCGCCACCACGTCCATGTGATGCTCGATCATGAGCACGGCGATGCCTCTTTCCTCGCGCACGTCGAGGATGAAGCGGGCCATATACTCCTTCTCCTCCTGGTTCATGCCTGCCATGGGCTCGTCCAGGATCAGGAGCTTCGGCTCGGCCGCCAGCGCCCGGGCCAGCTCGACGCGTTTTTGCAGGCCGAGCGGCACCACATCGATGGGCTCGTCGCGGATCGATTCGAGTTGCAGGAAGTCGATAATCTCCTCGGCCTTGCGGCGCTGTGCGGCCTCATCGCGCTCAGCCCACCACCAATAAAGGGCGGTGGCGAGCGCACGCGGGCGCATGTGGATGTGCCGGCCCATCAGGATGTTGTCGAGCGTGGACATCCCTCGGAACAGTGCCAGGTTCTGGAAGGTGCGGGCGATGCCGAGCCGCGCCACCCGGTGCGGGCGCATGCCGGTTATGTCCTTGCCCTCGAACAGGACTTTGCCGTCCTGCGGCGGGAAGAAGCCGGCAATCGCGTTGAGGAGGGTGGTTTTGCCGCTGCCGTTCGGGCCAACGAGGCCGAAGATTTCGCCGGGGCGCACGTCGAGCGAGACGCCCTTGAGTGCTTTCAGGCCGCCGAAGCTGCGTGAGATGCGGTCGCAAACCAGCAATGATCCGCCATCCCCGCGCGTGTCGGGGAAGGCGTTCCGTACCCTCGCGTCCATGGCGTTTCCTTACCGGCTCTCACTGGCCGGCTTGGGCAGAAGGATAGATGCTGCCGCAAGGGCTGGCAAGCGCGCCTTCCGTAGTGTGCGCCTTCCGTCGAGGTCGTTGCAAGACAGTGCGGGGGTGAGACGCAGTTCAGTATACGGTATGGCGTTACAATTCGAGCGGCCGGCGTGGCGAAGGCCGGCTTGGGCCGGGTCTCAAGAACCAACGCTCTTGAGACTGTCAAATCCCGGCCTATTTCGCAAATAGCTGGTCCATGCTAATATGCCCGCAGAGGGAAACACCAGGGCGCGCCATAGAGGAGGCCCTTCTGGTATAAGGCATGATGGCGATTACACTTAAACCCGATCAGGAAGCATGGCTCAAATCTCGCGTTGCGAGCGGCGATTTCGCTTCCGTTGAAGAGGCGGCCCTTCAACTCATCGACGAGCGGATTGCCGAACGCGCAGCAGAGGAAACCGGCGATCTAGCGTGGGCTAAACCGTATGTTGACGAAGCACTGGCCGATGTCGCCCAGGGCAGCGTGATTACCCTTGAGGAGCACGAAGCCCGCACCGAGGCGCGCCTGGCAGCCATGAGCTGATGGCGCGGGCGGCACGCGTTATTTTCACAGATTCGGCGGATTTGGATTCCTCGTTTATTTATGCCGGTCTTCACCTCAAAGCGGGAAAGCCAACGGGTAATAGGGGCAAAAGGCCGGGCA
>PMBZ01000149.1 GCA_003153975.1 Hyphomicrobiales bacterium | reverse complement strand
CTCTCCCACAGGGAGAGGGAGTCCCGCCCTGCCCATTGTTTAGGCGTCCCCTCTCCCTGTGGGAGAGGGACAGGGTGAGAGGTAATGCCCTATGCTCCTGGCACCCCTTCCGCCACAACAGACAACCCGGCGGACATTTCAAAACACCGTTGCCGGCGAGCGCGCCGTAGCCGCCGCCATGAGCAAATTTGGCGTTACATCGAGGCTCACAACCGCTATCCCAGACTGGCGCGGCGGCGCCCGCGCAGGCGGCCTCAGGCAATGACGCCGAAGATGGCGCAGGATGTTACCGGCATGACCACGGAAACCGTCAGCGGCCGCACGGCGCTTATAACCGGCGCTTCGGCGGGGATTGGCAAGGCTTTTGCGGAGGTCTTCGCCGCCAAGGGCTGGAATGTTGTCTTGACGGCGAGGCGCGCGGAGCGGCTGGAAGCCCTCGCGTCAGAGCTGGTGGCGAAACACGGGATCGCCGCCACGCCAATCGCACTGGACCTTGCCGCTCCGGATGGCGTACAGCGGCTTGTGGCGGAGATCGGATCACGGGGCCTCACAATAGACGGGCTCGTGAATAACGCGGGCTTCGGTGTGGCAGGGTATTACGCCCGAACTTCCTGGAAGGCTCAGAAGGACTTCCTCCAAGTGATGGTCGCCGCGCCATGCGAGCTGACCCACGCGCTTCTGCCTGGCATGATCGAGCGCGGCTTCGGCCGCATCGTGAACGTTGCCTCGGTCGCGGGGCTAATACCCGGCACGCCCGGCCACACGCTCTATGCCGCGTCCAAGGCGTTCATGATCAAGTTCTCCGAATCGCTCCTGCTTGAAAACCGGGGGGCGAATGTGCTTACCACCGCGCTCTGCCCCGGCTTCACGCATACGGAATTTCACGACGTGGCGGGCGTCGGGAAGCGGGTCTCGAAGTTCGGCAAGGCGTGGTGGAACACGGCGGCGGAAGTGGCGGAGGCCGGCTATGACGGCGTCATGCGGGGCCGCTCCATCGTGGTTGTGGGCCGGCGCAGCAAACAGGTCGTGGCCCTCATGAAACTCTTGCCAGAACCGCTCGCACTTCGCATGGTTGCCGGCAGGTCGCGCTCCTTCCGCGCAGAATAGCGAGCAAATCATGCCGGCAGCCATTGTCATCCCAGCGCGCTACGGCTCGTCGCGCTTCCCAGGAAAGCCGCTTTTCCCCGTCGCCGGCACCCCGATGCTGGAGCGGGTCTGGCGCATCGCCAAAAGCGTGGCCCAGGCAACCCGCGTTGTCATCGCCACGGACGACGAGCGCATTCTCGCCGCCGCCCGCGGCTTCGATGCCGAGGCGATCATGACTTCGCCCGATTGCACCAATGGCACCGAGCGCGTGCACGACGCGGTGCAGCGCGCGGGCATAGAGGAGGACATCGTTCTCAATCTGCAAGGCGACGCGCTGCTGACCCCGCCCTGGGTGCTGGAGGCAATGATCGACGAGATGATCCTCGACACGTCGCCCGATATCGTCACCCCCGCCGTGCGGCTCACAGGCCCCGCCCTGGAGGAATTCCTGGCGCGGAAACAAGCCACGCCCGCGAGCGGCACCACGGTCGTTTTCGACAGGAAGAAGAACGCGCTCTATTTCTCCAAGGCGGTCATTCCCTACATGCGCAAGGAAGGCCACGCAGGGGTTCACCGCCATATCGGCCTTTACGGATACCGGAAGACCGCGCTCGCGCGCTATGTCGAGCTTGCGCCAACGCCGCTGGAGCAGACCGAAGGGCTGGAGCAGCTCCGCGCGCTTGAGAGCGGCATGTCCGTCCGCATCGCCATTGTCGATTATCGTGGGCGCACGCATTGGTCCGTCGACGCGCCGGAAGACGTGGCCATCGCCGAAACGATCATCGGGCGCGAGGGCGAGTTGCTGGCGCAAACCTCGAAAACCGGAGGCGCATGATGCTGCTCTTGCTCGCCCGCCACGGCAACACGTTCGATAAGGGCGACAAGGTCGTCTGGGTTGGCGCCCGCACCGACCTGCCGCTCACCGCGAAGGGGCGCGAGCAGGCACAGGTGCTGGGCGAGGCGCTGGCGCCGTTCGTCCCGCAAATCAAGCGCATCATCGCAGGCCCGCTCCTGCGCACCCGCGAGCAGGCAGACATCGCGGCGGATAAGGCCGGAATGAAGGTTTCCGTCGAGATCGATCAGCGGCTCAGGGAAATCGATTACGGGCTATGGGAGGCCAAATCCTCCGGGGAAATCGAGGCCCTGGGGGGCGGTGCGGAGCTGGACGCGTGGAACAAGGCCGGCGAATGGCCGCGCCAGCCAGGCTGGACGCCCGCGCCGGAGGCCATCGCGGCGAATGTCGCGGAACTTGCCCGTGAGTGCGCCACGGGGCTGGGCGAGGACGATGCGGCCCTGCTCGTCACCAGCAACGGGATTCTGAAGTTCTTCCTGAAGCTTGTGCCAGGCGCATTCGAGGATATGGCTGCCCGGGGGGCGCTGAAAGTCGCCACCGGGCATTGCTGCGCCCTCCGCCACGGCCCGCGCGGCTGGGAGGTGCTGTTCTGGGACCGCGCACCGCAGGAAATCGCGCTCGAATAGAGGTGCGAGGCGGATGCTGGCCTCGCGATCCGCACTACGGTCCCGCTCAGCCCTTGAACCGGCTATTTCTGGCTCTTCCGTCCGAACTCGCCAGGGCGCTTCTTGCGCGCAACCCGGTCCAGGACGCCGTTCACGACGCCGGGCTCGTCGCCGCCGAAGAAATCGCGGGCGATTTCGACATATTCGTTGATGATCGCGCGCGCCGGCACATCCCGCTTTTCGAGCAGCTCGTAGACGCCCGAGCGCAGAATCGCGCGCAAAATACTGTCGATGCGCGCCAGCCGCCAGCCTTCCGCCAGATGTCCCGCGATCTCGCTGTCGATCCCGGCCTGCGCATGCGCAACGCCGGAGGCAAGGTCGCGGAAAAAGCCCCGGTCGGCGCCCGCGTAAATTTCGGAGCTATTGAAACGGTGCGCGATAAACTCGCTCAGAACCTGACTCAGGTCGCGCTGGGTCAGGTCCATTTGATAAAGCGCCTGCACGGCGGCCAGCCGCGCGCGCGTCCGGGACGGAACCGATGGCGCGCTGGGCTCCCGGCCGCCCGCGCCGTCATTCTCAGAAGTCATCATCAGGCTTTCAGATCTCAACCCGGCCCTTGCCGGGGGATAAATCCACTCAGTTTGCCCGCTTGGCGAAGTCGCGCTTATGGCGCAAAACTTCGAGGCAAGCCTCAACGGCATCGCGGCCCTTATTCTTGCCGCTTACGGACGCACGCGCAATAGCCTGCTCCTCGGTCTCGACAGTCAAGATCCCGTTTCCTAGCGGGATGCCGTGTGCGATCGACAGATCCATGAGGGCGCGCGCGGACTCGCCCGCCACAATATCGTAATGCGAGGTCTCGCCGCGAATGACGCAGCCGAGGGCCACAAATCCGTGGAAGGGGGTTGGCGCCGCATCGTTGAACAGCCCCGCCCGGAATGCCGCCGATAGCACCTGCGGGATTTCCAGGGCTCCGGGCACCATCACGGTTTCCCAGGTTGCCCCTTGCTCTCTGAGCGCCATCTCCGCCCCGGCGATGAGCTGGTCGGAGATGTGATGATAGAAACGGCCCTCTACGACGAGGATGTGAATCGGATTTTTCATTCGTCAATTGTCCGGCGCGCGACCAAGTTCAGGCCGTAGCCTTCGAGGCCGACGATCTTCGGCGTCGGCGAGTTCGAAAGCAGGACCATGTTTTTGATGCCAAGATCGAGCAGGATTTGCGCACCGATGCCGTAATCGATCAAGCGTTTTTCTGCGGGCGCGCCATCGCCCGCGGGTGGCGCCATCTCGGCGAGCCTCGACTGGATCACGCCCTCGCACGCATCGCGGACGACGACCATGACGCCGCGCCCCTCCTTGCCGATGCGGCGCATGGCCCGCTCCACCAGCGACCGGCGGCCGCTATTGCGCCCGATCCCGAACAGGTCTTCCAGGATGTTGACGGCGTGCATGCGGACCAGCACCGGATCGGGCGTGCTGACGTCGCCCTTTATGAGCGCCAGGTGCTCGGTGTTATCCACGGAATTCACGTAGACCTTGAGCTTGAACGGGCCGCCATAGGGCGTCTCGATCTCCCTCTCCTCGACCGCATGCACGAAGCTCTCGGTGCGGCGGCGGTAGGCGATCAGGTCGGCGATGGNNACCAGCACGCCGCCGTCGCGGGCCACCAGCGGAAACACATGGCCGGGGCTCACGATATCGCGAAAATCCTTCTCCGGATTGATGGCCATGGCGACGGTGTGAGAGCGGTCGTAGGCGGAAATGCCGGTCGTGATGCCTTCCCTGGCCTCGATGGAGACGGTGAATGCCGTCGTATGGCGGGACTGGTTCGAGCGGGACATGGCGTGCAGATGCAGCGCGTCCGCCCGCTCCGGAGTGATGGAGAGGCAGATCAGGCCACGGCCGAAGCGCGCCATGAAATTGATCGCGTCCGGCGTCGCCATTTGCGCCGGGATGACCAGATCGCCCTCGTTCTCGCGGTCCTCGGCATCCACGAGGATGAACATGCGGCCCTGCCGCGCGTCCTCCAGGATCTCCTCGGTGGTCGAGAGCTGCCGGTGGATGTCTTCTTTGTCGATCATGCGCAAATTATCGTTCTGCATAGGTTTTCCGTCTATTGCCCCAACAGCCTTGCCACATAGCGGGCAATCAGGTCCACTTCCATGTTGAGGCTGTCGCCCGGCTTGAGCCCGCCAAATGACGTGACTTCAAGCGTGGTTGGAATGATGTTGATGGTGAAGACCGGGCCGGAAACCTCATTGACCGTCAGCGACACGCCGCTGAGAGCCACCGAGCCTTTGGGCGCGATGTATTTCGCAAGGGCGTCCGGCACCTCGATCTCGAAGATTTTCGAAAAGCCGGCAGGCGTCACGCTCAAGATCGTGGCTACGCCGTCGACGTGGCCGGAAACGAGGTGGCCGCCCATCTCGTCGCCCGCCTTGAGCGAGCGCTCAAGATTGATCTCGCGGCCTTCGCGCCAGCTCCCGAGCGTGGTCTTGCTCAGCGTTTCGTCCGATACGTCGAGCCTGAATAGCGCACCGCCTTTGTAAGGCTGCACCTCTGTCGTGGTCAGGCAGCAGCCGTCGCAGCAGATCGACGCGCCGAGCGCGATGGATGCCGGGTCCCACGGGCAGGCGATGGCGAAGCGGCCATTTTCGGCTGCGGTGACGGTTCCCTTTGCTTGTACAAGTCCGGTGAACATGCGTATCAGGCCTGCCAATGAGCGGTGGAGCGGTAGGTGTGGATCGTATCGGGTCCAGCCTTCGCGCGAGCCGCCAATATATAGGAATTCGACGATGTGACCAGCTCCATGCCTTTGCTACCAAAGGCGGGTAGGCTCGCGGCCGGATCGAGCTGTGCCTCGCTTTGCATGATAATCGCTTCATCCGCAAGCCCGGCGTCGAGGAAAGCGCGGGCCGTGGCGGGGCCGCCTTCGACGAGAAGGCGCGTGATGCCCTCCGCGGCGAGGCGCATCAGGACGAGGCGAAGATTGAGGCTACCGGCGGTTGAGGCCCCGACATCGAAGACTTTGACGCCCGGCAAGCCAGTGAGCCCCCCGCATTGCGAAGAGTCGCCGCAGACGATCCAGACCGGCGGCTTCTGGCTCTTGAACAACCGCGCCTGCGCCAGAATGCCGCAGCGGGGTGCAAGCACCACGCGGACCGGCGAGCGGTCTTCCAGGCCCGGCAGGCGGCAGGTCAGCTCCGGATCGTCGGCCTCCACCGTTTTCCGGCCAACGAGGATCGCATCGGCTCTGGCCCGGAGCAGCTGGGCCTGCGCCCGCGCCGCCTCGCCTGTGATCCAAACGGGCTTTCCGCCAGCGCCCGAGGGCACGCGGCCGTTCGCGTCCACCGCGAGCTTGATCTGAACGAAGGGCCGCCGCTCTGTCACCCGAAGCGTGTGCCCCAGATTGAGCCAGTCCGCCTCCTTGACGAAATCGCCGCGCAAGACCCGGACGCCGTGCGACGTGAGCCAGGCGAGCCCCTTGCCCGCCACCCGCATGTCGGGATCGAGCGAGCCGTAGACCACGGTTGCAACCCCGGCCGCCGCCACGGAATGCGCGCAAGGCGGGGTCGCGCCGAAATGGCTGCATGGCTCAAGCGTGGTGAACAGCACCGAGCCGCGCGCGCGTTCGCCCGCTTGGCTGAGCGCCCGCACCTCGGCATGGGGCCGGCCGCCCGGCGCGGTCACGGCGCTGCCAACGATCTCGCCAGTGGCTGCGTCGGCAAAGACCGCGCCGACCGATGGGTTGGGTGCGGTTGCGCCGAGGTTCGACTCCGCCAGGAACAGCGCGCGCCGCATGAGGCTCGCCATCCGGGCAGGGGGGAAGGGGGCGCCAATCGGCTGTGCGGGCGCGCCGTTCATGTGGGGGTATGTCCAAGGGACGGGAGGTTGCGCGGGTTCACACTACAGCCAACCGAATCTCCCCTCACCCTGTCCCTCTCCCCATGGGAGAGGGGACGGTGTTGCACGCTCAAGCGCGCCATCCGCGATGCCGCGTCAGCACCCGGCCATCCGGCACGGCCGCATCGGCGTGCTGCTCGTCAACCTGGGCACGCCGGACGGCACCGGC
>PMBZ01000100.1:67683-85737 GCA_003153975.1 Hyphomicrobiales bacterium | reverse complement strand
GCCCAGCCCGGCGTCCGCCACAGCATCGACCACCCCCACGACTATGTGCAGTCCAATCTCGTCGCCTTCACCAACATCCTGGAGGCTTGCCGGCATAACCGGGTGCCGCACCTGACCTACGCCTCGACCTCAAGCGTTTACGGCGCCAACACGCGGATGCCGTTTTCCGAGCACCACGGCGTCGATCATCCCCTGCAGTTCTACGCCGCGACCAAGCGCGCAAACGAGCTGATGGCGCACGCCTACAGCCATATGTTCCGGATGCCCACGACGGCCTTGCGCTTCTTCACCGTCTATGGACCATGGGGACGGCCCGACATGGCGCTGTCCCAGTTCACGCAAAACATCCTGGAGGGCAAGCCCATCAAGGTGTTCAACCACGGCAAGCACACGCGCGATTTCACCTACATCGACGATATTGCCGAAGGCGTGATAAGGACGAGTGACCGCATCGCCGAGCCCGATCCCGCCTGGTGGTCCGATGCGCCCGATCCCGCAACGTCGAACGCGCCGTTCCGGATCTACAACATCGGCAACAATGCACCCGTCACGCTTGAAATCTACATCGAGGCCATCGAGCAAGCGCTTGGCCGCAAAGCGGAACGGGAGCTTCTTCCCCTGCAGAAGGGCGATGTGCCGGACACTTACGCCGACGTGAGCGAGCTTGAGGCCGCGGTGAATTACAGGCCCGCAACCCCTGTCGCCACAGGCGTCGCCCGTTTCGTCCAATGGTACCGCGAATATCACGGCGTGTGAGCGGACGAGCGTCTTCGCGTCCGCGCGCCCTTTCAAGCCGGTGCAAAGCGTGATGCCCGAAAACAGTTCGAGCAGCAGCCCTCTTCGCGGAGCGGCCGGCCTGTCTGGAGTTTCTTCCTTGGAAATCGGGTTCTACATTTCGGACAATTCCAGGCCGCATGCGGCCGCGGAACCTGCGTCGCGGGGAGCGCGCAAACTTTGAGCATCGGCCGGCGCATCGCCTTCGGTACGGCGCAACTAACGCTCGGCAATCTATTTGTGCGCTTGTTGTCGCTGGTATCGATACCAATCCTGACACGCCTGCTGACACCGGGCGCCTACGGAACCGCCGCGATGGCGATAACCCTAATCAGTTTCATATCGGCTGCCGCGCTCGCTGGGGCCGATATCTCTTACATTCGTGCCTACTATGCCAAGCAAACCGCGCCAAGCTGCGCGGTCGAAGCATTCACATGGCGCTATTCGATGGCAAGCGCGCTCATCGCGGCAGCCGCCGTGGCGGCATTCTGGGGTCCGCTCGCGAAGGCTTTTTCGCTCCCCTCCTATGCAGGCTGGCTGGTCTCCGGCGGCATCGTTCTCAGCGTGGCCTCGACCATGGCTTCGGCTAGAGCCAGATTGCAGAGCAGGAACGGCGCTCTAACCATCGCGACGGCTTGCGCGGGCTTGGGCTCCGTGGCGGCCAGCATCCCGCTGGCTTATGCCGGATGGCGCAACGAGCTTCCGATCCTGGCAGGCCTCGCCACGAGCTTCCTCATACCAGTGTTGATTCTGGGCATACCTCCTTTGGGAGTGCTGCTGAGGTCATCCGGCCTCAGCCCGGCGGTTCGCCGCGACATTTTCGGTATCGGCATCGCTGCCGTCGTGAACGCACCCGCCTATGCAATCATGACGTCTTCGGACCGCTGGTTCCTGGCCTACCACCAAGGCGCGGACACCGCCGGTATCTACTCCGTTGCCTACGGCATCGCGATCGTCGGCATGACCGTCAATGCGGCAGGCCTTTACGTCTGGACGCCCGAGGCGGCGCGGCTCTTCGAAGCCCGGCTTCCAAACAGCATTCAGCAGCTTGGGCGCATTACCGAGGTCATGATCGCCGCACTCGCCTGGGTTTGGCTTGCCGTCGCGGCGGCGGGTGGCGATATCGTCAGACTGTTTACCGCGCCGGCGTTCCACGAGGGCGCGGCGATCGTTCCGCTCATTGCCGCATCGGTTTTTTTTCATGGGGTAATCCACTTAGGCAATACCGTTTGCATACTCGAAAAGCGCCTTCACCGGTCGGCCTGGTGGTGGGCTGCCGGTGCGGCCTCCTCGCTTCTTCTCAATGCAGTGCTGATTCCTTATGCGGGCATGCTTGGGGCCGCGGTAAGCCAGCTTCTCGCCTTCGCCGTCACCGCGCTCGGCCTGTCGTTCAACGCAAGGCGCATGCTTGCGGAGCACATAAACTGGATGCGCGTCCTGCTCGTCCTATTCACGGTGCTGGCCGCCGCGCTTGCTGCCGTTCCGGCATGGTCCGAAGCCCCGCTTGTAAGCCTGTTGCTAAAATTCCCCGTCGTTTTGCTAACCGCCCCGATAATCGCCAGCTATTTCGGGGCAGGGGCCATCCTCCGGACAGCCTTGGCCGGGGCTAAAGCGGTCCCGCAAACCGAGCTTACCACTCAGATGGAGCTGGCTGGTAACGAGCACTCAGGAGATCGGTAATGGTATTATCAATTGGCGTCTACGAGCCAGGACAGTTGCGCCGGTTGCATCCCGGCACGGCTTATGGCCGGCGCCGGAGGCTTGCGCTCGACCTGTTGGCGGATATCGAAATGCTTGACCGCGATATCAGGGAGGCATATGTCGAAAATATTTGCGACGGCATTGGCGTATTTAAGTGTACTTATTCCGGTCGTTTTCTCGAATTCGATAAGCAAATATTGGCCTGTTTGGTGGGTAATCACTTGCAAAAACCCATGTGCATCCTTGATTCCGCTGTTTCAGATGGGTCTACATCCATTGAATTCTTTTAATGTATTGCAGATCAAGTCACTTCGGATTTAGATTTTACAGCAACCGATCGCGACGCAGGTTTTCTTGTCTTGAACAGAAAGGGATCGCCAAGCCGGCGGGCAATCATTTCCGCGAGCGGCGAGTTGGTGCAAGTGGTATGGCCGCCCTTCGTGTTCAGCGCCACTAAAAAGGATAGCGGCCGCCTGTTTCCAATAAACAGAATGGTTCGACCCTACGCCTTGCGTTACGGATGCAAGCTTGCCAGGGAATGGGAAGAAAACGATCCAAGACTTGAAGTGCGAGAACTAATTTTTGCCTGTATACCTTTCCGCAATCTTCTTGCCAAAGACCATAGGGTAAGTTTCAGTGCGTGGGATATTACAAAGCCATGGAGCGGGCATAGAATGCACTGCATACGCGCCATGAACATTCTTAATCCTGGGTATTTTTCTGCGGATGAATTTGGTGTCATTGTGGGAAATTTTATGGCGGCCCTTGCCGAAGGCGGGATTTTGGCGATCGGCTCCAACGAGGGACCCCAGTCCGAAGTCGATGGCGCTATTTACCGGAAGGTAGGTGGGCACCTGATTGAGATTGTATCTTCGGGGGCTGGCCCGCGCTGTGCCGCAGCCATCCGTCCGCTGGTAGCTCTATGAAGGTTCTATTCTACATCTTCTCGCTCGGCGGCGGCGGAGCGGAGCGCGTCACCGTAAGCTTGGCCAACTATTGGGCGTCGAAGGGCTGGAAGATAACGATTGTGACGCTCGCTGCGGCCGGTCAAGATGCGTATGCGCTAGACCCATCGATAGCCCGCATTTCATTGAACCTGACGGGCGCAAGCAGGGGCGTCGCCGACGCACTCTTGCAGAACTTCAACCGCGCGATGGCCTTGAGACAGGTGCTTTTGGACACCAGGCCGGATATTGCAGTGGCCATGATGGATGCCGCCTGTGTGACCCTGGCGCTGGCAATGCAGGGCCTGACAGGCATCGTGCCGGTGGGGTCGCTCCATTCGCATCCGCCACAACAACACACCAAGGCCATCTGGACACGGCTTCAGTCTTTCGCCTACGGACAGTTTCCGGTAATATTGACACTGACTCCGGATACGGCGGCTTGGGTCGCGGCGAACACGAAAGCGAAGCGGATCGAGGTCATACCCAATCCCATCCAGTGGCCCTTGCCAGAGAGCGAGCCGAGGATCGAGCCGGGGACGCTGTGCAAGCCGGAGCGGAAACTCCTCCTGGCGGCGGGAAGGCTCTCTCCCGAAAAGGGCTTCGATATACTGATCGATGTTTTCGCCAGCTTGTCTGAACGCCACCGGGATTGGGATTTTGCGATCGTGGGGGAAGGTGCGGAGCGCCAGCATCTGGAACTGGCGATTTCCGCGAGGGGACTGGAACAGCGCGTCTTCCTCCCCGGCTGGGCCGGAAACATTTCCGATTGGTACCGGCGGGCAGAGCTGTATGTCTTGAGTTCGCGTTTCGAGGGGTTTGGCAATACGTTGGCTGAAGCGATGGCGCATGGTTTGCCCGCGGTCAGCTTCGATTGCGATACAGGTCCAAGGCACATCGTTCGCAACGGAAGGGACGGCTTCCTGACGCCCAAGGAAGACGGGCCGGCGCTGGCCGCGGCGCTGGACCGGCTTATGGGCGACGAGGATTTGCGCCGGCGCTTTGGATATGCGGCTCTTGAGACACGCGGCCGCTTCTCGTTGCAGCGGGTAGCGCAGATGTGGGAAAGCATGTTCGAAGGCCTTCTGGCGCAGCGCCGCAAAGTCTCCATAACCATCTGAGGAACAGCATGCGGACTGAGCGGAAGCATGTACTTTTTCTTATCCCGAGCCTTGCTGGCGGCGGGGCTGAGCGCGTAACCGTAAACCTCGCCAATTATTGGGCAGGGAAGGGTTGGAGGGTTGCGATCGTCACGCTGGCAGCGGTCGCTCAAGACGCCTTCGCGCTCGATCCTTCTATCACCCTCATCCCTTTGAATCTTACGGACCCCAACAGGAGCATCGTGGCCAAAGTATTTCGAAACTTCAAGCGCATGATGGCCTTAAGAAAGGTGCTTTTTGATATTCAGCCGGACGTTGCCGTGGCCGTGATGGATTATCCCTGCGTAACGCTGGCACTAGCCGCGAGGGGCATGACTGGCCTAGTGGCCACAGGATCGCTTCATACGCATCCGCCAGCCGTGCCCGCCAATGCCATATGGAGACGTATCCATTCCGTTGCCTACGGACAATTGTCTGCAATGGTGGCGCTGACCCAGGAAACCGCGGCGTGGCTCGCTGCGAACACGAAGGCGCGCCGGATTGAAGTCATACCCAATGCCGTACAATGTCCGCTGCCCGATAGCTGCCCCAGGGTCGAACCAGACGCGATATGCCGGCCTGGGCGCAAATTGCTTCTAGCAGCAGGAAGGCTAGCCCCGGAAAAGGGCTTCGATTTGTTGATCGGCGCCTTTGCCGGGCTGTCCGAACGTCACGAGGATTGGGACTTGGCAATCGTGGGGGAAGGCGCGGAACGCCAGCGCCTGGAATTGGAGATTTCAGCGAGAGGATTAGGGCCGCGCATTTTCCTTCCAGGCTGGGCCGGAAACATGGCGGATTGGTATAGGCGGGCGGAGCTTTATGCGATGAGTTCCCGCTTCGAGGGATTTCCTTGCACCCTGGCCGAGGCTATGGCGCATGGCTTGCCTGCTGTGAGTTTCGATTGCGATACCGGTCCAAGGGACATCATCCGCAACGGAAGGGATGGCTTCCTGGCGCCCAAGGAGGATGCGTCCGCATTAATGGCGGCGCTTGACCGGCTCATGGGCGATGCGGATTTACGCCAACGCTTTGGATGTGCCGCCAAGGAGGTGCGCGACCGCTTCTCATTGCAGCGGATCGCGCAAATGTGGGAGATCACATTCGAAGAACTCCTGGAGCAGCACCGCGGAGCCGCGATGGCCGGCTGAGAAAAGGTATGCAGTCCCTGCGGCAGCGTGTCGTTACGCTTCTGGATCTGCAGGATTCCAGGGTCCGGTATGCTTTGTCGAAAATCGTTCGCCTCATCTGGCGAGTACGGCCACACGCCGTGTTCTCCACGCTCTGTCACCTGAACCTCGCTCTATCCATCATTCTCCTCCGCCTCCTGCGTCAAAATAAGTATATTGCAAGAGAAACTGCGGTTTTATCCGAGCAGCTTCGTGCGGGACACTTAACGAATACATTGGCCTTCGCACACAGACATTTCCATGCGCGCTTCGACAGTATCGTGTGTCAGTCACTTGACATGCGAAACGACCTTGTAACCAACTTGAGCATTCCAGCTTCCAAAAACACGACGATAAATAACCCGCTGGGTATCGAAAAAATCAGGCGTCTCGCTTTCTGTCCAGCGGACTCCAGCCTCGGCCTCGAGAGCCGCCTGGAGGACGATCACTCGTTGCGGTTGATCGCGGCGGGACGCCTGACAAGACAAAAGGGGTTCGATCTCTTGATAGAAGCAGTGGTGCTGTCCGGGCTGAAGCAGCTCAGGGTTACCGTGCTTGGCGAAGGGCCTCTGCGCGGAACTCTGGAAGCGCTGGCAAAGGCGCAGGGCGTGGAGGATCAGGTCCGGTTCATTGGATTCCAGAAGAACCCCTACGCCCTTATGGCGCGCGCGGATGCCTTTGTTTTGTCCTCGCGCTATGAGGGGTTTCCCAATGCCATGCTGGAGGCATTGGCATGCGGCACTCCGGTCATTGCAACGCCGGCCCCCGGAGGACTCGGCGAAATTGCGCAGCCGGTTCAAGGGGTACAATTGGCAGCGGCCGTAAGCGCGGAAGCGCTGGCCACGGAGTTGCAAAAATTCGCGCGGAATGAGCCTGCCGCCGCTCAGATCGACTTGGAGAGGTTCCACGCCGGCAAAATTGCGCGGAAGTACGAACGGGTTCTCGCGGACGGTAATGCACAGCCTGGAGCCTGCCCGCGTGGCATCTGACCCTCGTTCACTGACGCGGCCCTATTTCCCGGCGAAAAGCATGGGGTTCTCTCCCGCGAAAGGCATCGACGCGCTCCAATGGCCGGCAACTTTAGCATCGCTGCTGGTCTTTTTTGCAATCTCGTTCATTCTTTCCGCGAGGGAAATATACGTAGCGGTTGATGATTTAAATTATGTCGCTTATTTCTCAAATAGCGAACTTTTTTATGAAAGACTTGAACTGGAGGGTGCGGACTGGTGGCAGCTGTTTATCGATGAGCCGCTTTGGAATGTTTATACCACAGCAATGGGAGTAACATTTGGTCCAGAGATGGCTTTTAGAATAACAATATTTGCAGGTGCGCTTTTATATTTTTTGGCCGCCACACGGTTAGCTGGCGGCAACTGGGCGACTACAACCTTTTTCTTTGTGTTGCATCCAAGTATTGGTGCTCAGCTTTATGTTAATCAAATTAGGCAGGGCGTTGCATTTTCCGTGTTTCTTATGCTTGCTGCAGTATTGAAGCAGCGTCCATCAATACGGACGGCGTTAGCATCGGGAGTGGCGGCGCTGGTGCACTCAACTTTTATTCCGATGTTGTTATTGTCTGCGCTTTATATTGTTAAGGCTCGAACGAGAGTAATTGCATCTATTGTGTGTGTTGTTGCCATTGTTGTAGCGTCGCAATACGTGGACTTGTTATCCATGATAAGCATCGGCAGGCGTGAAGGAGAATATTCCTCCAGAGTCACGGTAAATGCGAACTTTTACATAGCAATGTTGACAACATATGGGTCAATATTCTATCTTCTATGGCCTGGCACAAAGGAATCGGACGCTTCTGAATGGTATTTTTTGTCATTTGCTATAGCGGCGTTTGTAATTTGCGCAGTGTCTGTATTTGACGGAGGTGGCAGGCTAACCTGCATATCGGATACCGTAGTTTGTATATTGGTAGCGAGAAACATCCGGTCTAGGAACGGAATTATGGCATTCTGGGTTATGGTATGTGTAATGTTCATTACCATAATTTCTAATTACAAGTACGATAGTGTAACTCAAGCCAATAGCATCGAGAAGTGGCAGATAATTCTTTTTGGAAAAAAATAGTCGTGATTGCACTTCCCTGTTTCTATTTGCGGTATGAGCCGCGCCGTCCGCAACCTCCGCGCGAAGGACAAGCCGCGGACCCCATGAGCCCCGTTGAACAAGTGCGTGCCTGGCGCGGGACGCGGCAAGCGTGAGGATACTTCACGTCATCACCGGGCTTGACCTTGGGGGGGCCGAGACGGTGCTTTATCGCCTAGTAACGGCGCAGGCGAGCGAAGCAGAGCATGTGGTCGTTTCTCTCACCGGCGAGGGCGCATATGGCGCCAGGCTTCGCCAGCAGGGTATCGCTGTTCACGCTTTGCAATTTCCACGCGGCTGGCTCACTTTGCGAGGACTGCACCGCTTGTGGCGATTGATCTTGGCCCTCCGGCCCGACGCCATCCAGACTTGGCTCTATCACGCCGACCTGATTGGCGGGCTGGCGGGGCGGCTGGCCGGTGTGCGCGCCGTGTGCTGGGGAATTCGCAATTCCAATTTGAGCCGCGAGACGAGCAGCAGGCACACGCGCCTGACCGCGCATATCTGCGCCTGGATGTCTGCATGGCTGCCGGCGGCAATTGTGTCCTGCTCGGACAGGGCCGCACTGGTGCATCAGCATCTGGGGTACCGGAAGCAAAAATTCACCGTGATCCACAACGGCTACGATCTTTCGCGTTTTTCTCCGCAGCCGCGGGTCCGGGAGACATTGCGTGCGGAGTGGGGCGTCTCTCCGGGGATGCAGTTGCTAGGCACGGCTGCCCGCTGGGACCCCCAGAAAGATCACGCCAATCTGCTCTCCGCGCTCGCCCTGCTGGCAAGGGCCGGCAAGGATTTCCGCTGCGTATTGGCCGGTGCCGGCATGGACGGCGCCAATGAGGATTTGGTGCGCCTCGTTTCGGAAAACGGGCTTGAAGACAAGGTGATGCTGCTGGGGCTAAGGGACGATATCCCCGCGATCATGAATGCCCTGGACCTGCATGTGCTCAGCTCCTCTTATGGTGAGGCATTTCCGAACGTTGTCGCGGAGGCCATGGCTTGCGGCACGCCATGCGTTGTCACGGACGTGGGCGATGCCGCAGCGATCGTAGGCGGCACAGGCTGGGTCGCGCCGCCTGATGACGCCGCCAGCCTTGCCCGGATCGTCGGGAAGGCGCTGGAAGTCCTGCAAACACCGCGGCGCGAAATGCTCTCCCAAGCATGCAGGCAGCGTGTCGCCGAGCGCTTTGGAATTGAGAGGATGGTGGCTGCCTACAAGGCCGTTTGGTCCGGCTGCGGCGGATAAGGGATGGCACTGCTGCCCCCTCACGGTATTGGCTGGCGCCATCCGTTCTTGCCGCTCTGCTGGACGAGCCGCCATTGTCCGGCTACGCCCCGCTTAATCCGGCCTGATGCGGCGCCTTGGCAACTAGTTAAGGAGTATTTATAGATGTCTCTGGCAAGGTGGCTTATCGCAGCAAATGTAAGATTGTCCGCAGCCACGGATAAACTGCTTCATGAACGATTTTATATCGATGGCAATACCGACTTCATAAATGAGTTTACCGGAAACTATTTAAGAAACGGCGCTACTGTCTATGATATCGGGGGAGGCAAGAATCCATTCCTGTCCCAGAGCCAGAAGCGGTCGCTAGGCGCCTACATAGTTGGCATCGACATAAGCGAGGCGGAGTTAAAGGCCGCGCCAGATGGAATATACGACAAGACCGTTGCCGGAGATATCTGCGCATACCGGGGGGCAGGGGATGGCGATCTCGCGATATGCTGTGCCGTCCTGGAGCACGTAAAGGACGTGGAAGCAGCAATCGCGGCAATCGCCACCTGCTTGAAGCCTGGCGGTACAGCATGTATTTTCGTTCCTTCGCGCAACGCCATATTTTCCCGCCTGAACTTGGTCATCCCGGAAAAATTGAAGCGGGCAATACTATTTTCGATATTCCCGCAGACCAGAAACCACCAAGGCTTCAAAAGCTACTACGATAAATGCACGCCAAGCGCGCTTAAGAAGCTAACAGAAAAGTACGATCTAAGAATCGTTGACGAGAGATATTATTATAAGCATACGTATTTTGACTTCGTATATCCACTTTATCTATTATGGAGGGCGTGGTCGTTACTTTTATACTCGTTGCGAGGCAAGGAGGCTGCGGAGACATTTTCGTTAGCCCTCGCGAAAGCCGGCCCGGTTGC
Organism: Hyphomicrobiales bacterium; assembly: GCA_003153975.1. GTDB lineage: Bacteria > Pseudomonadota > Alphaproteobacteria > Rhizobiales > Rhodomicrobiaceae > Rhodomicrobium. Next base: position 75,768 of record PMBZ01000100.1, on the reverse strand, counting down.
GCCGGACTTAGGGCTCGATGCGCAATAAATGCGCCATCTCGCTCGTCTTTTTGTCCCTCCGCTGCGTCGCGGAAAGGGTTGCATGCTCCGGCATGCGCCTGGCGGACGAACAAAAGTCCCGCTCCATCCGACGCATTTGTTTCGCATCGAGCCCTAATTTCCAGCCCGCCTGGAACAAGCCGGAACGCTGGATCGGCAGCAGGACATAAAGTGAAAGGTTTTAGGTAATGTGCGGCCTCGCAGGCATCGTTGGCGGCAACTTTTCTTCGGATAGTATAAATGGCACCCTCAACCGTTTGGGCGCTGCCATCGCCCATCGCGGGCCTGACGATTCGGGAATTTGGCTCGATCTGGGCGCGGGCGTTGGCTTGGTTCACAGACGCCTCTCCATCGTCGATCTTTCGCCGGCCGGGCATCAGCCCATGGTGTCGGCCTCCGGGCGCTTCGTCCTCGCATTCAACGGCGAGATTTACAACCACATCGAGCTGAGGCGCAGGCTTCAGAACTCGTTCTATCGCGATGGATGGCGGGGGCATTCCGATACGGAGACCTTGCTGGCGGGCTTCGATGTCTGGGGCATCGAGGAAACCTTGCGGCAATCGGTGGGGATGTTCGCCATCGCGGTTTGGGACCGGCATGAGCGCACGCTCGTGCTGGCGCGCGACCGCCTGGGCGAAAAGCCGCTCTATTATGGATATGTGGCGGGGGCGCTGGCCTTCGGGTCCGAACTCAAGGCGCTGGTGCAAATGCAAGGCTTCACCCCGGCGATAGATCGCGCCGCGCTCGCCTTGTTCATGCGGCACAATTACGTCCCGGCGCCCCACACGATCTACAAGGGTTTGGCCAAGCTGCCTCCTGCGGCCTGGATCGAGTTTTCGCTGAATGCGGTCCGGCAACAGCGCTGGCCGGAGCCGCGGAAGTATTGGCTGGCGAACGAAGCGGCGGCGCAAGGGGTGGCCCGCCCGCTCGCGTTCGATTCCGATGCGCAAGCGGCGGATTCGCTCGAAGCCGTGCTGGAGCAGGCCATAGTCGGCCAAATGGTGGCCGACGTTCCCGTGGGAGCCTTCCTTTCGGGCGGCGTCGACTCCTCCGCTGTGGTTGCCTTGATGCAAAAGCAGTCGAGCCGGCCGGTAAAAACCTTCACCATCGGGTTCAGCGAGGATGCCTATAATGAAGCGGTATTCGCCAAGCGCGTCGCCCAGCACTTGGGCACGGAACACACCGAGCTTTATGTCTCCCCCCAGGAAGCGCTGAACCTCATTCCGAAGCTGCCGGAAATCTATTGCGAGCCATTCGCCGACCCATCGCAAATCCCGACCTTTCTGGTCGCCAAGCTTGCGCGCCAGCACGTCACGGTGTCGTTGTCCGGGGACGGCGGCGACGAGTTGTTCGGCGGCTACACCCGCTATCTTCTGGCTGCGCGCATCTGGGACAAAATCGAGAGGGTTCCGCTTGCGCTGCGCCGTGCCGCCGCCAGCGCCATTTTGTCCATAAAGCCATCCACCTGGGATACCCTCTATGGCGCGCTGGGTCCGATCGTTCACGGCAAGCAGCGCTGGCCGGTCCCTGGCGACAAGCTCCACAAGGGTGCCGCTCTGCTCGATGCGCGCGACAGCTCGGAACTGTACGAACGGCTGACCGGCCATTGGCAGCCGCCCAGCATCGTGCTTGGCGCCGGGGAGCGGAGCGCGGTTGCGGCGCTGGGAGCGGAGCGCCTGCCATCGCCCATGGAAAGGATGATGCTGCTCGATGCAATCGCCTATCTGCCGGACGATATTCTGGTGAAGGTGGATCGCGCGGCGATGTCGGTGAGCCTGGAAACCCGCGCGCCGCTGCTCGATCATCGCCTGTACGAATATGCCTGGCGCTTGCCGCTCCACTTCAAGGTGCGCGGTGGCACGGGCAAGTGGCTGCTGCGCGAAGTTCTCAATAAATATGTGCCGCGCGAATTGATCGATCGGCCCAAGATGGGCTTCGGGGTGCCCATAGACTCCTGGCTGCGCGGACCTTTAAGGGCATGGGCGGAAGAACTGCTCGATGAATCGCGCCTCCGGAATGAAGGCTACTTCCAGCCGGCGCCGGTCCGGCAGAAATGGCTGGAGCACCTGTCGGGCAGGCGCAACTGGCAGTATCTGTTGTGGAATGTGCTCATGTTTCAGACTTGGCATGAAGCGACCAAGGCAGGAAGCCAGGCCAGCAAGCAAACCGCGAGCGAAACGGCCACGCTCTACGCACATGCGGCACTATAGCCGCTTCGATAGGTGCCTCATCGAGAGGCTTCTCTGCTGCACGTTATAAATATAGTTGTGTATTATCTAGTATTGTAGGAAGGGATCAAAAAATGGAAACCGCTGTAGCCAATGAAGACTTGACAGATGTCTCTTCCCACTTCGCTTTCGGCAAAAACTGGAATTCCTTTGCCAAGGCAATCACTGAAAGCGAGATTACAGAAGCGGCCGCCGGCCTGTCCAGGCTGCTTCGCCGCAATGAGTTGGAAGGAGCTTCCTTCTTCGATATCGGCTGCGGCTCGGGCCTGTCCATGCTGGCAGCGAAGAGGCTCGGAGCCGCGAAAGTCCGGGGCATTGACATCGACCCCGATTCCGTGCGCACGGCCGAAACCTTGCTTACCCGGCACCTGCCGAGTGAAAACTGGATGGCCGGGCAAAAAAGCGTGCTGGATCTATCCCCCGAATGCGACGGTTATCACGATATTGTCTATAGCTGGGGGGCTCTGCATCACACCGGAGACATGTGGCGGGCGATTGAGAAGGCAACAGCCCTGGTGAAGCCAGGTGGCCTCCTTGCCTTGGCGATATATCGCAAAACGCCACTATGCGGCTTTTGGAGATGGGAGAAGCGGCTTTATACGAAGTCCCCGCCGGCGCTTTGCGCGGCAATCCGGCTCGCATACAAGGCACTTTATATCGGTGGCTTGGCCGCGACGGGGCGCAATCCGCGCGCCTACATCCGCGCATACCGCTCCAACCGCGGAATGGACTGGCATCATGACGTCCACGACTGGCTGGGCGGATATCCTTACGAATCGGCATCCCCAAGCGAGATAACGGCATTTCTCGATAGGCTGGGCTTCTCGACGGTGCGAAGCTTCGAGAAGCGGGCGAGACTGTGGGGTATATTTGGCACGCATTGCGATGAGTTCGCCGCGAAGCGGCGTTGAAAGCGGAACCGCGTTTGCCTTCGCCTGCGCGAACCGGACTCTGGCCGTGACCGGCGCAAATCGTGCCGCGATCCTTGGCGGCATCTCCTGTGTTTTCTTGCCGCCATGCATTCCCCCATTCGCGGGAATGACGGCAGTGCCGCGTCTCGCCGGCAACTGCTTGCCCGGACTTTCGCTCCTGTTACCCGCGCGCATCGAACCGCGAAAGCTGGGCTGCAACGGCGCGGGATCGCAGCAGGTGCCGGTGTTTGCCGGCCTTCCGGATAATGCTCGCAGCGTTCCGGCGCCGCCACCGCCGATCATTGAAGCTTTACAGCCAGCGTGAAATAATAATGTCTCAAAAACGGATTCTGATTTCCATCAACTCTTCCTGGAATATTTACAATTTCCGGGCGGGTTTGATCCGGGGGCTGCGCGATAACGGACATGAGGTGCTGGCAGCGGCGCCTCCCGATGAATATTCCTCACGGCTGAGCCAGCTCGGCTGCGGCTACATCCCCCTGCGGATGGACAGCAACGGGCAATCCCCCATCGAGGATGGCCTGCTGCTCCTCCGCTATCTCCGCCTGCTGCGCCGGTGCCGGCCGGACGTGTTCCTCGGCTACACGATCAAACCCAACATCTACGGCTCGCTTGCCGCGCAACTGCTCGGCATCCCCGTCATCAACAACATCTCCGGGCTTGGAACGGCGTTCATCCGCGAGACCTGGCTGACCAGGCTTGTGAAGCTCCTCTATGCGGTTGCGCTGCGTCCCTCGAAAGCCGTCTTCTTTCAAAATGCCGATAGCCTCGATCTTTTCGTCCGCTTGGGGCTGGCCCGTTCCGCACAGGCGGCGCTGCTCCCAGGCTCAGGCATCGATCTTGAGAAATTCCGTCCCGAAGCGGCCTTGGCACGGCCCTGCCAACCGTCGCCGCCGGTGTTCCTGCTGCTTGGGCGGCTTCTCTGGGACAAGGGCGTGGGGGACTATATCGAGGCTGCCCGCCTCGTGAAGCGGTGCTTCCCCGAGGCCCGCTTCCAGATCCTCGGATTTCTCGATACCGCAAACCAAAGCGCGATTGCGCGTTCCCAAATGGATGCCTGGGTGAACGAAGGAATTGTGGAGTATCTGGGCAGTGCCGAAGATGTCCGCCCGGCAATCGCGGCAGCCAGTTGCGTCGTGCTCCCCTCCTACTATCCAGAAGGAACGCCCCGCGTTTTGCTCGAAGCGGCAGCGATGGGCAAACCGCTTATTGCCACGGATGTGCCAGGATGCAGAGACGCTGTAAGCGACGGCGTTAACGGGTTCCTTTGCGCGCCACGCGATTTCAAGGACCTCGCGGAAAAGCTGATCGCTTTTCTATCGCTTGAACCCGCCGCGCGGGAGCGGATGGGATTGGCGAGCCGGCTCAAGGCCGAAACCGAGTACGACGAGCGCATCGTCATAGGCCGGTACCTCGCCGCTATAGAAAGCGCCACAGGGTGCGCCAGCTCTTATGCGCCCAACCGGAGCGGCGTTCTCGCGCGGAGCTGACAGCCCGCAACCCTGCCAGCGCCAGCCCGCGGATTTTCACCGTTCCGGGTTCAACTTCGCCTCTTTCGCCCCGACAGGGGCAGGGCCAGGCTCCATCCACAGACGCCACATTAGAATCCCGCCCAAAACAGGCCGCCGCGCGAGGCATGGCGTGAGCGTCTCACCCGAGCTTCCGATCTCCTCTCGCCGCGGTGGCGCTTATGCCGGACTTGCTTCACCGGCCCGGCAGCCTTCGCCGCCGTGGCGCCGGGGGCACTCGCCACAGGAATAGGGCCTGGAGCAAGCTTTGCCTCGCGCTTGGGCGCGCCGGCACCCCTCATCCACGGAGGCAGGTAATCGTCGTCCTGCGAAGCCGCGGCGTTCTCTTGCGGGGGCTCCACTCTCACCGGAACAGGAGCCTGCGGAGCCGTCTGCAAATTTGCGACGGTTCGCGCGCTGGGTGGCAGCGAATCCCTAAGAAGCTGGGCCTTTGCCACCTCTTCGGCTGACACCGCTTTTGCCGGCGTGCCGGCGGTCTGCCGGTCCCTCGCGGAACTTGCCGAGATGATTACCGGAGGCGCTTCTCCAAGCGCTTCGCGAAGCTCATTGATAACGCGGGGGATGCCAATCAAAGCACCTATCTCAAAAATAATGAGCAAGAGGGTACGCATGGCCACACCCCGCGACGCCGGCCGCCTGAGCCGCTTTTCCGCCAGCGAATCCCGCCCGCAATCTGGACGCCATCCGCCAAGTAACGCATATAGTTTATCACCAAGCCTTCGAGGCCGCCATATCAATATGATGTCAATCGAATAATTTAATAATACTAGATGTTGTGTCCAAAAATTAACAGTAGATTAACTCTCAGCGAATCGCTTAAAGCTGATTCGGGGGCTATCTATGCGCTTGATGGAGTGATGAAAAAGGACTGCGAGCCTGCGGCGGATCGCTAGTCTTCGGGAGAGGCTCCCGCGTCTCGGCACAAGTGCATGTCTATCCGGGTGTTCTGAACGCGGCTGCAGGGCTGCGTGCCGGTGTTTGTAAGCATTTTGCGACTAAAACGGCTGGCCCCCACTATAGACGGCGCCGCCGGCGGGTGGCGCCCCAAACGGGGGCGAACATGAGACACGTACTTGGTGTTGCGGGCGTGGCCGCGGCGGCGGTTCTGCTTATCGTGTCGGCCGCCATGAACTGGCGGTTCGGCTATACACTTGGCAAATCGGATTTTGAATCGCAGCTTTACGGCGCCGCAAGCGCTGCGGCCGACTGCTTCAAGGCGCTGTTGCCATTTTTCATTTTCGCGGCGCTTAGAAACCGCAGCTATAGCCAGGCGCTGGGGGGCGCCCTGCTGTTCTGCGTGTGCTTCTCCTATTCGCTGACTTCCTCGCTCGGCTTTGCCGCGCTGAACCGCGCCGATACCACCGGCTCGCGGGCACTCAGGGCTGAAACGCACCAGGATCTGCGGGTCGAGTTCGACCGCCAGCGCGATGCTCTCAAGGCTCTCCCGCCGCACCGCCCAGTTGGAACGGTTGCCGGCGATATCGAGGCCTACAAGCAGAACGCGCGCTGGCTTGCGAGCGAGGAATGCGCCAACGCCACGCTCCCCCAGAGCATGGCCTACTGCGAACACTACTTTAAGCTCAAAGCAGAGCGCGCGGTTGCCGAGCAGGCCGACAAGTACGAGGCCAGGATCTCTGTGCTTGACGCTAAGCTTGGCGCGATCGATCCGCAGTCGGCTGTGAAGTCCACCGATCCGCAGAGCCAGGTGCTCGCGGGCCTCACCGGGCGCACGACCGAGGAGATTCAGCTAACATTGACCGTGCTGATCGCGCTTCTTGTCGAGCTTGGCGCGAGCCTGGGCTTCTACACGGCGTTCTCCTATTGGCGGATTTTCGATGTGAAAGGTCTTCCTGTGCCGGAGCCTTCGCGCGCGGTGGTCCCGGCACCGGCCAGATTCGTACCCTCGATCCGGCTTACGCCGATCCCGGATTACGACCAGGAGCTGCAACCGGCCGAGCCCAAGACCGATGTCGAGCTTTATTGCGAGGAGCGCGTCGGCAAGGAGCCGGGCTCAAGCGTTACCGCGCTCGCGCTTTACGACGATTATTGCCAGTGGTGTGAAGCGAAGGAGAAGCAGCCGCTCGGCCTGCCGATCTTCACCCGCCGGTTCAGCGACCTTGGCGTGCAGAAGGCGAAAGTCGCCGGCCGCATCCGCTATATGGATGTGAGGCTGGTCTACGGCGCGGGCGACGATGGCCTCAGGGAGTTGACTGCGGTCTCTTGATAAGCAATCGCCCCGCCTCCAAGGCAAGTGTATGGGGGGGAGGTTGATGCCTTCGTAATTGGCAGAAGACCCCCTCACCCCGACCCTCTCCCCAAGGGGAGAGGGAGCAGGCTGCGGGCCTCTCGCTAAGGGAAGCAGCAGTTCCGGGGTCCTCTCTCCCATCCGCATCTGCAAGCAGATGCGGAAACGTGGAAATGCAAGCTCGCCAAGGCGAGCTTGCGGGGAGAGAGACAGAGTGAGGGCGGCTTTTGTTCCGGCTATACGCCTGTATTACATCGCCTCGGGGCCGCGAGCGATTGCGGCGGCGCCGGTGCGGGCAACCTCGACCAGACCCAGCGGCTTCATGAGGTTGATGAAGGTTTCGAGCTTCGAGGTCCGCCCCGTGATCTCGAAGACGAAATGCTCCGTGGTGGCGTCCACGATCTGTGCGCGGAAGGCTTCCGCCAGCCTCAGGCTTTCGACCCGTTTCTCGCCCTTTCCGGCCACCTTGATTAGCGCCAGCTCCCGCTCGACGGGGTCGCCCTTGATGGTCAGGTCCGTGACGGCGTGCACCGGCACCAGCCGGCCGAGCTGGCTCTTGATCTGCTCGATGATGGCGGGCGAGCCGTGCGTCACGATGGTGATGCGCGACTGGTTCTCCTCATGGCTGACTTCGGTCACGGTCAGACTGTCGATATTGTAGCCGCGGCCGGAGAAAAGGCCGACGACCCGCGCGAGCACGCCCGGCTCGTTATCCACGAGAACGGCGATGGCGTGCCTTTCGTCTTTTCCCGTATTCGGCTGTTCAGACGGCATTGCCGGCCCCCATTCCATCTTGCTCATTGATTGCTTTAAACCAGCATCTTGCCGGCATCGGTGACCTCGAAGCTCATGCCGCCGTTCTCGCCGGGGAGGATCATATTATTATGCGCCTCGCCCGAGGGGATCATCGGCAGGCAATTGGCGGTCTTGGAAACGCGGCAGTCGAAGATCACGGGCTTGGGCGTTTCGATCATCTGGATGATGAGGTCGTCCAACTCCTCCGGCTTGTCCGCGCGCAAGCCCACGCCATGATAGGCCTCCGCCAGCTTCACGAAATCGGGCAGCGCCTCCGCGTAGGAGTGCGAGTAGCGGCCGCCATGCAGCAGTTCCTG